>DEWO01000035.1 GCA_002363695.1 Prevotella sp. UBA3208 | reverse complement strand
TGACGTCGTCGGGAATGTCAGCAGCAAATGCGCCGCCCACTGTAAAGAGCGATAACAGTGCAATCAGTATTCTTTTCATCGTGTACCTTATGTTTTATCTTTGGAACAACCAGTCAACTTCGCCCGAGGGTCCGTTCAGCCCGCAGTCGCGGGCCTTGATGTCTGAGGTAGTCAGGCCGGCCACCATCAGGATGCCCTTCGGCAGTCGGATGGTCTGTCGGCCGGCCGGCAGCGAGTACTGGTGGACGTTCACCTTCGGCATTTGGACGATGCTGATGGCGTTGGTCAGCAGGGGCTCCGCCTGTCCGTACTCGTTACCCGTGGCGTCGGTCTCCAGCTTGGGGGCCTTGGCAAACTTCTGGTCGTCATCCTTGAAGAGTCCTACCAGCAGTTTGACGGGTGTTGCACTCTCATACTCGATGGTGGTACCCACAAGACGGGTGGTGTCGCGGTTGAGCACCAGCGCCTGCAGCCCCGCCAACTCAGGCGCGATACTGTCCACAGGCGTGTCGGGACGGTTCTCGAAGAGGACGGCACCCTTCTGGAGCGCGACGGTAGTGACCGGCCGCGACTGAACTGCCACATACCCGAGCGTGGCCGGCCGGGCCGGCACTATCCTGACGTCCGTCTGTGCCACGGGGTGTCTCAGCTTTTCGATGTTCGCCTTGAAGGCATCAAGCTCCTCCTGATAGACGGCAGCCAGCTCGCGCCACGTCTTCATCTTGCCACCGTCGCCACCCACGGGAATGCGGCGCTGGGCTGTCTGCATTGAGTTGGCATAGAGATACCAGTCGTCCGTCATGCGGCTCAGGTCGTACCAGACGCTCAGGCTCTGCTCCAGCCAGATGACGGCCGACTCCAGGTGGCTGATGTCCTGCGTCCACTTGTAGCGCAGCACCTCGGCAGCAGCCCGCACCTTCAGTTGGAAGGCCTTGGCAAACGAGGCATAGCACAGCATGTCGTTCCACACACGCTGGTACTCGTCAGCATGGCGGGTAGGCTTGGCAGCAGCGGCGCCCATTTCCACCAGCGCCTTGTCGCCGTGGTTGACACATTGGTCTACAATGTCCAACGGCAGTTCGCCCTTGTGCGGCTGTCCCTTGTATTCCTTCTCGATATACTCAATCAGCTTCTCGCCCTCAGGGCCGCAACTCTCGTAGAAGCCCGGATAGATGGTGTACTTGTACGGATTCACCAGCTCGCCCATGGTCATGCCCAACAGCAGCGTCTGGCGGTTGCCCTCCGTGATGCCGAAGCGGCGCAGCAGCTTGGGCGCTATCTCGCCCGCCTCGTCGTAGGCATTCAGCAGATGACTCGCAGCCGTGGTGTCAATGCCGTAGTAGTCGGCCAGCGTCTGCTTCCAGTAGGTCTTGTCCTCACCCCGCTGGTCAGTCCACGCATAGCGTCCCCAGGCCTGATACCACATCCAGTCGCGGTCCAGCTGCTTCAGTCGCTCACCGTTGGGCAGTTTGTCGGCCGTATAGGGCCAGTCCCAGTAGGAGGCCTGCGGATAGAGGTGCAGACCCTTCGAGTGGTGTACGCGGTGCATGGCCTGTACCGTCTTCTGGATGAAGGCCGGACTCGACCAGCGCCACGGTTCCAGATTGGCCAGGATATGTACGTTGTCAATGTGCACAGGTGCCGCCGCGGCTAACTGCCGGTGTGTCTCGCCCCACGGGCCCCCCGGCTCGTAGGTCGTCAGCGACTCACCCGTGTACTTCGACATGGTGTAGATGTTCGGATACAGCGGCAGACTCTCCCTCAGCACCAGCGGCCCGTCCGTGTCGTGCGAGCGCAGCACGATGGGAGGAAGAGAGTTGACAGTTGAGAGTTGAGAAGGGTTGGAACTGTCAACTGTCAACTGTGAACTGTCAACTGCCTTCAGTCCGTCCCTGATGCCGGGGATGATGGTTTCCTTCATCCACTTCACGTCGTCCTCAATCGTCGCCATGGCCTCGCCCAGGCACACCAGCAGTCCCACGTTGGGATAGCGCTCTATGAAGGCAGCTATCGACTTGCGCGTGTAGTCGGCAATCAGCGGCGTGATGGGGCGGTGGCGGTCCTGCGTCTTCAGCCCGTAGTGGTCGGCAAAAGGCTTGCTCACAATGATGTTATAGAACATCTGGATGACCCAGATGCCACGCCTGTCTGCCTCGTGGGTGAGGAACGAGAACATTTCCTCGTTCTTCCGGAACGTCTCCTCGTCCACCTCCAGTGCGAAGGGATAGTCCTTCAGCTTGACCAGCGAGGCGAAGGGATGGCCGTTCCAGAGGTACAGCGAGTTGTATTTGTTCTCCACCATCATGTCCAGATATTTCACCCACTCCTGCTTGTCGTAGAACCAAGGGAAGTTCTCAGGCGTATAGGGATACTCATAGACGCCGTGCCCAGGCAGATAGACCGTCTTCTGCAGTCCGATGCACGTGCCGCGCATCACCATCTGCGGAGCCTCCTTGACGGTGTGCTGCCGTATCGTAGCAACAAGCTTGTCCATGCTGCCCGCCTGTCTGATGCGGTCAGCCAGCTCCACGCAACCGTAGATGACACCCGTCCCGTCGTTGCCCCTGACGGCAATACCTTTCTTCTCCTGCTCAATGGTATAACCCTCGGCAGGACCTTGGTTCGTGTTCTGCAGCGTAATCCGGCAGTCAGCCTTTTTGTCGGCAACAAGATGCCCCATCTCTGTCAACTTCTTCTGCAGGTATTCTGCTGCATATTGCTCACGGGCCGACGCCTGTTTGTCCACTACGATGCTGATGCGTTTAGCCGATGCCGTTACGGCTATACAGGCCATGATGACAATGGTGATAATCTTCTTCATATTCTTGGCAGTATCTATATAAAAATAAGACTACCGAGCCCGCGAATTGTCATCATGCCGGAAAATAGGAGTGACTTGACTGTTTTTTCTGCATACCCTTGGAAAATGTTCTGCGTACCCTTGGAAAAAGTTTTTCTGCAGTTAGGAAAGTTTTGTTTCCAAGTTGGGAACATATGTACCCAACTTAGAAACATGTGTACCCAACTTAGGAACATGTGTACCCAACTTGGGAACATAACTTTTCTAACTATCCAGATTCTTTTTCCTATGCTTTATTTTGTTTTGCTGCACCGCGTGAACCTAGAATAAACGGATGAAGAAGTCCCCCAGGGGGGCTATAGTTTGGCGGGGTCTATCTCTTTGTAGGCTATGCGCAGGCGGCGCCAGGTGTAGACGGCGTGGAGCTTGCCGTCGCGGCCCTGGATGATGCTGGGGTATGAGTACTGGCTGATGGGCGAGTCCTCCAGCGTCAGGGCGTGGCGCCAGTGGGTGCCGTCGTCGCTGATGGCAATGCTCAGGGGCGTGCGCACACCCTTCTTGGTGCCGGGCAGCGAGGCGAAGTTGTTGTAGATGAGTACGTGGCGGCCGTCCTGCAGGGTGACAGCGTCGGTGCCGGACTGGTTGTTGGGTACGTCGAGTAGCGTCACGGGAGTCCACGTGTCGCCATTGTCTGAGGAGAATGAGGTACCTATCTTGCCATTGCGGGTACGCATCAGCACTTGCAGGCGTCCGTCTTTTAGTTTGAGGATGGAGGGCTGGATGCAGTCGATGGGGTGACGGCCGTCCTTTGCTGCCTCACCTCCGGCATCGGGAGCCTCGATGTCTTCTTTTTTGCCTGACGGAGAAGCATCTGGCGTAGCTACCTTCATGTCCTCAGTGCGCATGGCCAGTTCGGCCTTGACGGGACCTACGTATTTCCATTGCTTGGTAGCAAGGTCGTAGATTTCCATGTGGAACTTCCAGCCGTTGTCCTCCGTACTTGACGGACAGAGCAGACGGCCATTAATGATTTCGGGTTTGTTCTTGATGGGTCCCAGAAAATCCTTAGGCAGGGCTTCGGGTTTGCTCCATGTTCGACCGCCGTCACGCGACTTGACGAGCCAACCGGTCCAGTCAGAGACCTTCAGCCCCACCTTATAGAACAGCCACAGCTCACCGTCAGGCATCTCGCAGATGACGGGATTCCAGCAGGCCTTGCGGTGCTGATTAGCAGTAGCCTTACCGTCGCGGACGGGTCCGGCGGTGGCAGGGGTGCTCTCAGCAGTGATGCCGGCAATGGCGGCGTTGGGGGTGCCCAGTTCAAAGACGCCGTCGGCTGCCAGGATGGGCTTGCTCCACGTGTCGCTGCCCTTCTTCTTGATGCTTACCCAGATGCAGACATCGGGATTGCGCTCGTGCTTGCCTCCGAAGTAGGTGGCTACGAGGTCGCCCTTCTTGGTTTCGACAATGGTGGCGGCATGGCACTGGGGGAAGGGAGCCTGCTCGTAGAGGAACTCGTCCTTCAGAATGGCAGGCGAGCTGGTAGGAATGTCACAAGAGAAGTGATAGCTGCCCGAACCGACGGTCTTTGTCGTGCCGTCGGGCAGGCAGATGTCGGCGGTCGTGTTGCAGGGGATGCGCACGTCCCACTCTACATGCTGCAGGGTTTTTGTCCAGTTGCTTTCAATGGTGCCGTAGGGGCTGTCGTAGCTGACCTTGGCATAGCTGCAGTCCTGAATGGAGAAGTCGGGGCGGAGCACGATGTGCTTGTAGGCCTGTCCCATCTGACGGATGCCGCCCAGGTACTGGTAGCACCAGGTGAGGAGGTCGCCCAGCAGCATGACGTGGTTGCCGGAGTTCATGCGTGGGCTGGCCTTGTCGCCGTTCCACAGTTCCCAGATGGTGGTGGCCCCGTTCTCGGCCATGTAGCCCCATGAGGGGTAGCTCTTCTGCGTGGCTATCATGTAGGCTATGTCGCTGAAGCCATTGTCCGACAGACCGCGCAGCAGCCACGAGATGCCGATGACGCCGCAGGGCACATGGGCATTGTTCTTCAGGATGATGTTCTCCACCACGTTCTTCGTCACCTCCTGGCGATACTGCTCCGGCACGATGCCAAACGAGAGTGCCAGCAGGTTGGCCGTGGCGGTGTTATTGCCGTAGAACACGGAGTCGGGATAGAGCGGATGGCCGGGAACTTGGCTGGTGCCTTCCCTGACGGTCAGGAAGTGGCGATTGAAGGCGTTGGTCATGGCCTCGCGGATGGGCTTCCAATACGCTGCCTCGCACCCCCACTGCTCCAGCAATTGCAGCACGCGGATGACGTAGGCCGTAGAGATGAGGCTGCCGTCTGTCTTGCGGGCGGGGTCCTGCGAGTGAATCAGTTCCAGCGACTCGGGCGGGACGCACCAGTCGCCATAGGTGTCCTTGGTGATGATGCCATCGGTCTGATAATCCTCCAGGAGATGCTGCAGCCAGCGCTTGATATAAGGGTATGACTTGTCGATGGCCTCGCGATTGCCGTATTGGCGCCACAGCATGTCACAGCCAAAGGGCAGGGCGGCAGGCCACGTGACGTCGTCGTTATAGTAGTTCCAGAAGGCCGGCGAGACGTCGCTGAAGACGCCGTCCTCGCGCTGCGACTCGCAGATGTCGCGCATCCATTTGGTATACAGGCGCTCGTTGTTGAAGAGGAAACTCTCGCCGAGGCTTCCCATCGTCCTGTCGCCCAGCCAAGGCTGCCGCTCGTTGCGCTGCGGACAGTCTACGGGCATACCCTTGTAGTTGCTGTAGATGCCCCACCAGGCATTGCGCATGACTTGGTTCAGCGTGGTATCAGAACATTCGAAACGGCCCAGCGTCTGCATGTCGTCGCTGACGGTATAGGCGTGAACTTCTGTGGCGGGGCCTGTCACCTGCGCATAGCGGAAGCCGTGATAGACGAAGGTGGGGTGCCACTCTTTTGAGTTGACAGTTTTTCCGCAGATGTAGATGTCTTCTGACTGTGCATCGCGGAGGTTGTCCAGATAGAGGCTGCCGTCAGGGGTTAGCTTCTCGGCGTACTTGATGCGGATGGTGTCGCCCTCACGGCCCGTTGGCGTAAAGGCTATCCAGCCGGCCATGTTCTGGTGGAAGTCGTAGATGTTGCCCGAGCGGGTAGGGGTCTTGGTCATCGGTTGCATCGTCATGCCTGGAGCCATCTGGGCACGAAGCGTACCCAAGGGAATCGCCGTGCGCTCAGCGTTCTGCCATGCCCGGTCGTCGTAGCCTGGCATGTCCCAGCCAGTCAGCTCCTTGCGGGCGTCGTATGTCTCGCCGTCGTATTCATTGTTTGAACGGATAGGGCCGTCGGCCGTTATCTTCCATTTCTCGTCTGTCGAGATGCGCCTGGTGGTGCCGTCCTCGAAAGTGATGAGGATGTTGATACGACACTTGGGCAGTCCGAAGACGGGAGCCTTGTAAGGCTTGTTCTGACGCATGGGGAACAGGCGTCCGTTGCCGAGCACCAGGCCGATGCAATTTTTCCCGGTCAGACTGCTTGTGATGTCATAGGTGTTGTAGAGTACCGTCTTGCGATAGTCGGTGGGCATGGGCAACAGCACCTCGCGATTGTACGTCACACCATTGACGTGCAGCTCGTGCAGTCCGATGCCTGCCACGTAGGCAATAGCCTTCTTGACAGGCTTGTCAATCTCGAACTCCTTACGCACGTAGCGGGCTGCCAGTCGTGAGTGCAGGCCGCGCTCCTCGCCGGGCATCAGCCGTTCCAGACCAATCCAGCGGCCTGTCCAGTGGCTTTCCTTCAGCAGTCCTATGCCAAAGCGCATCTCATCGCTCCACTGGCTTTCGCCAGCTGTGGTCCACACCTTGACTTTCCACGAGCATTGTGTGGCACTCTTCAGTCGTGTTCCTTTGTAAGGCACCCATAGTTGCTGGTCACTCTCCACACGGCCAGAGTTCCACACTTCGCCTTGGCTGGTCGTGACAACAATCTGGTAGGCGGTCTGGCGTACATCCTGCTTGTCCGACAGGATGGTCCACGAGAAGCGGGGTGTATCTGTATCAATGCCCATAGGCTTATCCAGATTCTCGACCTTCAGCCATGATAGGCTGACGTCGGGCTTCACAACTTTTTTCTTGGCTGCCGAGGCTGTCAACGACAGGAAGGCCAACAATATCGTCAAGAGTTTCTTCATCTTTCTTATCTTCTTACAACTCACTCGTTCAGGTCTCTTTCCTTAGTCTTGTAGCCGTCAGGGGACAGTTCGGTCTGGTCTTTCCTGAGGTAGTCCTTAGCCGTGTCAATGGCTATCAGTACACCATCCTCCACACGGGTTGACTGCGGATGGTAGCGGAAGGTGAGCACCTTCGAGTCGAACTCACCCAGATATTTCAGCTTGCCCGTAGCAGCCGTCATCCACCAGACGTTCTTCTTCTGGCCGCTGATTTTCGTCAGGTCCAGCCTCATGGTGTTGCCGTTGTAGTTGTATACTAAGAGGTAGTCCGTGCCACGGGTGGCGATGAGACGGTTGTACTTCTCGCCATTGCCGTGGATGATGGTTTGGTCGGGCACGCGCTCAAAGTAGGGGAAGGAGAGGATGAGGCGCTTCAGGTATTGCATCTGCGAGAAACCAGGGTCGTGCAGAGCCTGGTACCATGACTTCACGTCACCGGCGTCGCCATAGCTCGTCGGGTAGCCCGGCTTCAGCATCTGCATGATGGCATTGTGGCCGTAGGTGTGTCCGCAGGACCCGGCAAAGACGCTCCAGTAGGCATAGCGACGTACGTCGTAGTCGTGCCAGCGGCCCTCGTTGGGGTCGTGCAGTCCGATGGGGATGTCCTCATAGCTGGGTTCAGCATCCAGTACGGGCTTGATGGGGTTGTACTTCCAGGTGGAGTCTACGTACATCCAGTTGTCTTCCTCTGTGTTGTCAGGGATGGGATAGTCGGCATTGCCCATGCGCTGACCGTAACGACGGTGGCCGCTCTGGAAGGTGTGGAAGTCCATCCACTTGGCCTTGCTCCACCACTTGGCCGATGTATAGCGTCCACGGGGATGGTAGGTCATCAGGTGGTTTTTGTCTATTGACTTGATGGTAGTAGCCAGTGTCTCCCACACCTCGGGGCGGATGTCTCCCTGGATGTCGCCACCCATGAACCAGATGATGTTGGGCTTCGACTTGTAGCGGTTGGCCAGGAAGGTGCCGTACTTCTTAGCTCCCTCGACGCTCAGCTTTCCGTCCTTGACCAGTCCGCCCCAGATGCACACCATGCCGATGTAGATGCCGTGTTGGGCAGCCAGGTCGATGATATAGTCCATGTGGTCCCAGTAGCCGTAGACTCCCTTGCGGTTGATGTCCTTGAAGTTCCACCCGTCCGTGTTCGACATCTGGCCATAGATGTTATAGGCCGGCACGCCGTCGATGGTCTGCACCTGTACCACGTTGTATCCGGCTTTGGCACACGACTGGAGGTACCACTCAGCCTCGGCGCGGTCGAGCCGTTCGGGCAGCAGCCACCCTGTCTCGCCCAACCAGAAGAAGGGCTGGCCGTTCTCAAACTGCAGATAACGCTGGTTATCCGAAACACGCAACTTACCGTTGTCCCACGGCTTGCCTGCCTGTGCCGACACCGTCAGCAGTGCAAGGCTGAGTAAGATGAGGAGTTTTTTCATAACGAGTTTTATATAAAAAAAAGACTGATGACACCTGAAAATGTCATCAGCCCTTCATGGGTTACTTAATTTATTGTGTGTGTATTATAGCTGGTATTCCAGCATCACCATGGAGTAGGGTGCCAGCTCGGTCTCGAACTTCTTCCGGGCCTTGATGCTCTCCTTCTTGGGAGCAATGGGCTGAGCCTCGTAGTTGTTCTCATCCTCTGCCTTGCCGCTGAGCACCGTCTTGGTGGCCTGTTTTTTCAAGCCGAAGCGGCTCAGGTTGACGGTGGCCTTCTTGGTGTCTGCACTGGCATTGACCATTTTCACATAGAGACGGCGGGTCTTGGTGTTGAGGATGACGCTCTGGCCCTGCAGATTGGTGGCATCGGCAATGTGGACGCAGTCACCGTAATAGTACTGGCCACTCGACAGGCCAAACAGCTGCTGAACGTAGTAGCTGCAGGTCAGGTATGGGCGCTCGTTGTCAAAATATATCATGTCTGGGTTCCAGTTGGTGGCATCCTTCTTGGCAAACAGCGGGGCATAGCTGGTCATGCAGACGATGTCGGCATTGCGCTCTACATGAAGCAGGTATAGTCCTTCTGCCAGAGCGTCAATCAGTTTCTTGTCCTTGGCAGCATATTCTCCAAGATAGACCTTGGTCTTGCGGTCACGAGGATAGTTGTCGTACTGTCGGCTTGTCAGGAAATAGTCGCGCTTCTCGTAGTAGTGCTCGTCGATGATGGGCATACCCAGCTCGTCAGCCAGTTTCCAGCCATTCTCCAAGTCGGGATTGCCGGGATGGGAGCCGGGGCCTGCTGTGCCTACGATGATGATTTCGGGATGCTTCTCCATGATTTTCTTATACATATAGCGGAAGCGCTCGCAGAACTCGGGCGAGATACGCTCTTCGTTGCCAATGCCGAGATACTTCAGTCCGAAGGGCTTGGGGTGGCCGGCCTCGGCGCGCAGGCGTCCCCACTTGGTGTTCGCGTCACCGTTAGCCCACTCAATAAGGTCCAGCGCGTCCTGTACCCACTCGTCCATCTCCGACATGGGAACAACGTCCTGAGCCTGGTCTTTCATGCCCCAGCCACCATTGGTACCCTGGCAGGAGACTCCGCAGGGCAGGATGGGCAGGGGGGCCATGCCGAGGTCTTCGCAGAACTGGAAGTACTCGTAGTAGCCTAATCCCATGGACTGGTGGTAGCCCCAGGTGTTTTTCAGTCCGCGGCGGGTCTCCTTGGGGCCTACTGTGGTCTTCCACCGATAGGTGTTCCAGAAGCCGTCGCCGCCGCCATGTACCACGCAGCCGCCGGGGAATCGCATGAATCGGGGATGCAGGTCGGCCAGTGCCTGGGCCAAGTCCTTGCGCAGGCCGTGTCCCTTATAGGTGTCCTGTGGCATCAGCGACACCATGTCGACGTCTATTTCTCCTTGGTTCAGTACCAGCATCTGGAGAACGGCGTTCGTGCAGTCTTCGCCGGGCGTCAAAACGGTCTCGTACTTGCGCCAGGCATTGTCCTTCACGTCGATGGTGGCATCGGCCAGCAACTTCGGGTCTTTGCCCCATCCCTGGGGAATGCCGAGCACGATGCGCACCTGCTTGGCAGCACCGATATTGCGCAAGAATACAGAGAAATCATAGTGGGCGCCGGCCTTGACGGAGATACCCTTGAAGCCCTCGTTCTCAAGGCCGAACCCTTTCCAGCCCTGATAGTCATAGTACTCCCTGACGCGCTCGACCTTCAGGCGCATATAGGTGGGGTTGTTGGCATGGATACCATCCGACTTCCGTACTTCCAGCGTACCCAGGGAATGGCCGGGGCGTACCTGTTTCCAGGCAGTGCCGGCCCCCCATCCGTCTCGTTCTGCAGGGCTGTACTCGAACGAGCCGTTCTGTATCAGTTCGGCATAGAGACCGCCGTCGGCAGAGCTGCTGATGTCCTCGAAGAATATACCAATAAGGTTGTCACTGATAGCCTTGCCGCCTTTGGGCGCGGTCATGGGCTTCTGGGCTTGCAGACCCAGTGTCGCTGCTACGAGGAGCGTAGCACAGGAGATGATTTTTTTCATAATTATTGTATTGTTAGGTATTTATGGATTTTCCAACTGCAAAGATACATTAAATATTTCATAACTCATATTCTTCGTTTATAATTGAAACAAATGCAGAATAATTTGAAACATCAAAGAAACTGTTTTGCCTGTTTCTTCGTGACTTTTCCTTCGGACCACGTTGTGGAGTCGCGGATGGGTTTTTGGGAAAAACTCAAATAAATTTGGCTTTTCTCTCGACTTTTCGTAACTTTTCCTACGGAGAAGTTACCTCGTCTCGGAAATGAAAAGAAAAACAAGCTTTTCTTTTGCATTTCTCTCGACTTTTCGTAACTTTGCAAGCAAAAACTTAAAACGATGAAACAGCTGTTTATTCTAATGTGTATGCTTGTATGTGCCAGTGGCATACAGGCGCAGACGGCTGGCGCGAGGCGCCACGCTGTTGAGGAGAGACTGACGATTGATGGTTCCAAGGGAAAGTTGCAGGCTATACTTCAGAAGCCTGTGCTCAAGCCGGGCGAGCAGTGCCCCATGGTCATCCTCTGTCATGGCTTCGGAGGTTCCAAGGATGGGCCTATGTTCGAGTTGATTGCCGATAGCCTTCAGGCCCATGGTATCGCCTCCATCCGTTTCGATTTCAATGGCCACGGCGAGAGTGAAGGCGACTTCCAGGATATGACGGTGCCCAACGAGATAGAAGACGCCCGACACGTATATGCGTATGTGCACGACCTGCGCTATATAAATAGTATAGCTATCGTGGGACATTCACAGGGTGGCGTGGTAGCCTCTATGACAGCGGGCCAGCTGGGCACTGAGGCGCTTCGTGCCGTGGTGCTGATGGCGCCGGCTGCCGTCTTGCGCGATGATGCTATACGTGGTTCTACCATGGGCAAGACGTACGACCCCCTGGACCCTCCTGAGTACGTAGAGCTGTGGGGTGGCAAGAAGCTGGGACGTGAGTACATCAAGACCGCTTTCTGGCTGCCCATTTACGAAACCGCGAAAGCCTATCAAGGACCGGCACTGATTATTCACGGCACTGCCGACCGAGTCGTTCCCTTTACTTATGGTGAGCGCTACCATCAGTTGTGGCCTCGCAGCGAGTACGTGTTGTTAGAGCGATATGACCATGGTTTTATGCAGGATATTCATCACGCTACAGACATTGTCTCTAAGTATCTCATCAAGGTATTAAAGTAGCTGAATAGTTAAGAAAACAAAAATTCTAATATATAAATAAGGTGTAACCAAAACTTTTCTCTACTTTTGCAGCCCGAAACAAAATAAATGAGCGTATGCAAAAGAATCTGGTAATAGTAGAGTCGCCAGCAAAGGCAAAGACGATAGAGAAGT
>DEWO01000101.1:8489-9367 GCA_002363695.1 Prevotella sp. UBA3208 | reverse complement strand
TTTTTCGGGCGAAGCCCAAAGAGCGCGCGTAGTCGGCAGGACGGGTGCTTTGGGCATTTTACCCAAACACCCGTCCCCATGACTATCAAAAAGCGAGGACGGGACGAGCACGGTTGGGGTACGTGGAGTTCTTACTTTTGAAGCCAAAGCTGAAACCGTAGGGAGGCTTACCCGTAGTGTAGATGGCCAGACCGACGGCGATGTCGTCGGAAGTCTCGGAACTCGACCAGTACCAGAGGTCGGGAATCATGCTGTCGTAGTTGCCAGTGCCAGCCTTTTTGAGGGCGGCCTCCCACTTGTCAAGAGCATGGTTTCCGCGGTCAAAAATCTCAAACCATACAATATCACTCTCGTTAAGTCCACCAAGGCCCTCCATCATCTTCACCCACTGTTGGGCCGAGGGCAGGAACCAGCCAGAGGTGCCTGCTGGAGCCAGCAGTCCTTTATAGTTCCTTGCTGCCATCGCGGCATCATAACCGAAAAGGAAAATCCTTTCCGTGTTTCTGTAGCCGCTTACATTCGTCGTGCGCTTCAGCCCTGCCTCATTCCACACCTCCTCCTCATCTGAGAATTTTCTGTAAGACGCCGTGCTCCACGCCACATCGCTTGCCGCGTTCTTCAGGCAGAGCACGAGGCCGTGGCCGCCGCGGTGGCTCTTCTCGACAATTTCGTCATCAGCGGTAGTATTCGGGTCGTCGAGGTAGGCTATCACGCCGATGGGCGTCTTGCCCGGCTCAAGCGTCTTGCTGAAGGTGCCGTCGCTGTAGTAGAGGTCACCGAGGGCGGCATCGCTGTAGTAGAGGTCATCGAGGGTGGCGGTGCCTCCTCCCCCCTTGTTAGGGTCGTAGTTGCCGCTGCTGCCAGAGCCGTCGTCGGGA
>DEWO01000101.1:0-8423 GCA_002363695.1 Prevotella sp. UBA3208 | reverse complement strand
CCATTGCGGGCCGATGTCGAAGTAGGTGCGCCAGTCGGCTATCTGGTAGCCGAAGACCTTGAGCACGGCTCCTATCTCGCCGCCGACACCCGCCTTGCCCTCGATGGAGGCGTTGATGCGGTCGTCGCCCATCTGGTAGCTCAGCTTGCCAGTGATGTTCACCTGCGGGCCGACGGTGAACGTGGGGCCTCCGATTTTCTCGATGACGATGTCGCAGCCGAAGAAGAGTCCCACGCCGGCTTTGAGTTCGAGTTCGGCCTTCGGGTTGATGAAGCTGAACTCGTCCTTCACCTTCTCACCCTCGGCGATGCCGCTCAGGCTGCCGTTGCTGTACCGAAAGCCGGCCTTGAACTTGGTGGCGATGTCGTACTGCACGCCGAGGTAGGCATTGCCCATGAGCGTCGAGGTGAACTTCAGATAGACTCTCGGGTCGATGTCGACGGTCAGGGGCACGGGGCCGAGCATGAAGGTGAAGCCGATGCCTGAGAACTTGAAGAGGTCGATGCGCTGCTTGTCCTCGGGCAGGGTGACCTTCTTGGAGAATCCGATGCGCGCCTGCGGATTGACTTCGAGGTAGCCTTCGACGTAGGTCTCCAGGTAGTCGAGCACGGGCACGAATGCCGTCTCGATGCTGCCGTGGGAGTCGATGTTGAGCGTGTAGTCGAGGTTGAACTCGATGGGGCAGCGCAGGCGCAGGGTGATGGTATCGCCCGACTCCTTGCCGCAGTTGAACTTCACGTCGCTGGAAATCGTGGTCTTCGACTTCAGCAGGCTCCAATTGTTGTGGGGGTCCCAGTCGTACGACGTTGCATCAACAATGGCATCCCAGGCATCCTCGAAGGTATCCACAATGTCGTCCCAAAGGTCGCTGAACCAACTGTTCGCGCCGTCGGTCTTGCCGTTGAACATATCCTCGATGGTGATGGTGCGCCTGCCCGCCTGGCTCAGGTCGAGGTCTGCGGAGTTGGCGCCGCTGTTGGGCTTGGTGCACAGGGTGATGGCTGCGGGGTGGATCACGTTGTTGTCGTCCACGTACTTGTCAGCCTCGGGGTCGCCCATCGATGCCCTCGTCAGTCCGCCGCGGGACACCATGCGCGTGGGGTTGTAGTAGAGGTGGGTGTTGAGTTGCACCTCCTGGCCGTTGATTACCTCGGCAACCGACGAGCGCACCACCTTCAGCACGTAGCGGTCGCCCACGAGGCGCTGCTCCGTGGCGCGGCGCAGGTAGGAACGGTGCTGCTGGTCATCCCAGATACCCATGGGGCGGTTCACGAAGTTGGTGATGCCCTTCTTGTCGGCCAGCGCCTTGCTGATGCTCAGCTGGGTGGTGTCGGCATTGTGGGTCACGTCGTTAGGGGTCAGGAAGTCGGTGTACACCAGTCCGATGGGCTGCCCCAGCGGGTCGTTCTCACCGGCAATGATCACGTTCGGGTCTTTCTCCGGCGCGTCATCGTCAGAGGAGCACGCGGTGAACATGGCTGTCGTGGCCAGCATCGCGGCCATCAGCAACAGGGAAAGCAGTCTGTTCTTTCTCATTGTCGTTTAATTTAGATTGTTAGACATATTATAATTGTTACACATCGTTTGTTATTAACTCACATTATCATCTATTCATATCATCCGCCGCCCGTCGGCTCGCCGACACAAAACGGATTCCGCCGGGGCTGCGCTGCGGCAGCCTCGGCGGATAAAGTCTCTCGGGGGGCGGGAGGTGGGGATAGTGGAATGATGTGTGGCCTATTCGTGCATATTCTGCGCATGGCAGGCATCATGGATGATGATGTTATTACCCTCTACGGTATATCAAGGCTACGTTGCAATAGAACTGCGTGATTTGGCCGACAGCCTTTGGGGTGATGGTATAGTTAAATTGCATCTTTCATATCATAGATTGCACGGACTTTATCCATCACGAAGTCGTAGGCTTCCTCAAGCGTCATATTGCCTTGGGGCTCTGTTGCCTGGCCGTTGGCCTCAAACAGAGATTTGTCATCGTCGTTTATTTCCTTATACATACGCAACTGTTTTTATAACCGCTGCAAAGATACGACTATTTCCCCAAATATCCAAGGATATCCGAGATTTAACATTTGTTGAATCTCTCTCGCGACTCGGCAGACCTCAAACGAGTTTGGGTCTGCTCTCGCTGCTCGGAGATTTTTATCCGTTTGTGTCAGTAAGTCAAAGAAGGCGCGAGGCGAGTGGAGAGCCAAGCTTGCTTGAGCTATTCCGAGCCGAAGCCGTTTTTCGGGCGAAGCCTCAAGGAGCACGTTGAGCGAAGGAGGCGGAACGAGGATGCTCCACCTCCATGCGCCTTATTTATCTTTATCAGGGGAACAGAGGGTTGTTCAGACGGACGGGATTGCCAGTGAATCCCATACCATACCTTCCCCACCCCACAAAGCTGTTGAGTAACTGCCGTTGCTAGATATATCTATCCTCTGGTTGTCACGGAACCCATAGCGGTGACAATGTAACTGCCACCACATTTTTATATAGTAAGGTAAAGGTTGGTCGATTTTGTTCCTATGACCGCCCGTCGTGGCGTTCGCTGAAAGAAAAGGGGCGTTCGTTGAAATATTTATCAGAAGCGGCCCTTTTTCCGTATCTTTGCGCCATCGGAAACAATTATTAACAATAAAGCACTAATTTATGAAAAAGAGACTATTATTATTAGCCCTGTTGATGGGGACACTGACGGCACACGCCGTAGACTATCCCTACCTGACCTTTGTGCTCACTGACGGCAGCAAGGCCTCCGTATCGGTAGCATCAGACGTTGCACTGACTTTCAGCGGCCAGACGTTGACCATCGGCACGGAAAAGGAGTTCGCGCTGACCAACCTGTCGCAGATGTATTTCTCGACCACCGACGAGACCCAGGGAGCCACAGGTATCAGCGAGACGCTGGCTACCGGCCTGGACGATGCCGCCGAGATATACGACCTGCGCGGCAACCGCGTGAGCCGCGAGCAGATGCGCCGCGGTGTATATATCATCAAGACCAAGAACGGAACCTCTAAAGTAGCAGTGAAATGAAAAAGATCATCATCCTCCTTGCCGCCCTCGTGCTGACGACAGCAGCCGAGGCCCAGTATCTGAACATCACCACCGGCAGCGGTACCAAGACGTACAGTGCAGCCGACCTCACATCCAGTTCGCCGGTGACGTTTAGCAGCGGTACGGCGATGGCGGTAGGCACTGACACCTACACCATCAGCGACATCACCAGTGCCAGCGTAACTACCACCAACAGCAGCAGTTCGTCGGACGTGGAGAGCAATACGGTGAACATTGTCTACAATGGCTCATCGGCTACAGTGACAGCCGCAGATAATGTGGCCCCGTATGTGACGGCCACCGTCAGCGGTGCCCATGTCACCATTGCGCAGTCGAACACCGACGCCGTGGACGGTGACGAGATTACCTATGTGCTCTCCGGCTCGACCACCGACGGTTCGCTGACCATGAACGGTTCCTACAAGTGTACCGTCTCGCTGGCCGGCGTGACGCTGACCAACCCCAGCGGTGCAGCCATCAACATCACCAACTCGAAGCGCATCCAGCTCAGCGCCAAGAACGGCACCACCAACACGCTGACCGACGGCAGCGGCGAGCAGAAAGCCTGCATCTACTCCAAAGGACAGCTGCAGCTGCAGGGCAACGGCACGCTCAACGTGGCGGGCAACCTGAAGCACGCCATCAAGTCGGCATCGTATATCGAAATCAAGAACCTGACCTTGAACATCACCTCGGCAGTCGGCGACGGCATCAACTGCGAGGAGTACCTGCTCATGAAGAACGGTACGGTGACTATCAGCGGCGTTGGCGACGACGGCATCCAGTGCGACCTGGGCGGAACGACTTCTACCGGCGAGACCACCGACCACGAAGACGAGGACACGGGCAACATCTATATTGAGGGCGGTACGCTGAACGTGACGGCTACCGCAACGGCAGCCAAAGCCGTCAAGAGCGAAGGCGACATCCGCGTCAGCGGCGGAACAATCACCTGTACGACCAGTGGCGGCGGCTCGTGGGACACAGACGACTCGAAGACCAAGGCAGCAGCCTGTCTGAGTGCCGACGGTAACATGACCATCAGCGGCGGCACACTGACGCTGACCAGTACAGGAGCAGGCGGCAAGGGCATCAGCGTAGACGGGACACTGACCACGACAGACGGTACAGTGACCATCAAGACCAGCGGCAATGCCGTGGTAGCCTCGTCGAGCGGCACCATCTCTACAGTCTCCAACTCGCAGCAGTTAGACAGCTACAGCACCAACTACAAGTCATTGCCTAAGGGCATCAAGGTTGACGGAGCAATAACCATCAATGGCGGCGCGATAAACATCACAACCACCGGTGCCGGCGGCGAGGGCATCGAGTCGAAGAGCACGCTGACGATGACGGGGGGCTATGTCTATGCCTCAACGGCTGATGACGGCATCAACTCCTCCAGCACGATGACCATCAGCGGTGGCTATATCATGGTCAGCTCGTCAGGCAACGACGGCTTGGATGCCAATGGCAATATGAACATCTCGGGCGGCAATGTCTTCGTCGTCTGTGCCGGCGGAGCCGAGGTAGGACTGGACGCAGCAGAGCAATATTCGCTCAACATCACGGGAGGCAACATCGTGGCCATTGGCGGCTTTGAAAAGGGCGCCAATGTCTCTAACGGCACGGCCAAGCAGGCCAGTTCGTTCAGCAGGAACACCTGGTATGCACTATATAACGGCAGCACGACGGCCTTCGCCTTCAAGGTGCCGTCCACAGCCAGCACGAGTCTGAAGATGGTGGTCTATACCACAGGTACTCCATCGCTCATGTCCGGCGTTACGGGCAGCGGCACCAGCTTCTGGAACGGCAACGGCTATAGCAACTGTAGCGGAGGTTCCACCGTATCACTCTCCACCTATAGCAGCAACTCCGGCAGCGGTCCTGGCGGCGGTGGTGGAGGCGGCTGGGGCCGGTAAGCTGGCGTTCGCTGAACAAACAGGGCGGTTCGCTGAATAGATTTGCGGGAGACGGGAGTAAAGGTTAACTTTGCAGTAACAAAACAAACAAAAAGCATACAACGATGACAGAGTTACTGAAAACCTTTGCTCCCATCTCTTTAGAGCAGATGTCGAGCGTCAAACTGATGAACCGCACGGACACCAAGTTTGTCACCACCCGGCAGCGCCTGCAACAACTGCTGACGATGACCCTCAAGGACTACTATATTCAGGAGATTGACGGCGAGCGCAACCCGGAGTACGACACCACTTATTTCGACACTCGCGACTTCGACATGTACTGCCAGCACCAGTACAACCACGCCAACCGACAGAAGATTCGCTTCCGCACCTACTGCATCAGCGGGCTGCAGTTCATGGAGGTGAAAACCAAGAACAACCACGGACGCACCAAGAAGAAGCGCATCGAGGTGAAAGACATGAATGTCAACGAGGCTGCCAAGCGCGACTTCCTCGGTCAGACCCTTCACTACAGCGTAGACTCGCTGCAGCCAGCACTGAACAACCACTTCCGGCGCATCACGCTGGTCAACAAAGCCAAGACCGAGCGACTCACCATTGACAGTCATCTCAGTTTCCACAACCTGGTGAATGACGAATATAAGGACATGGGCAATCTTGTTATCATCGAGTTGAAGCGCGACGGGCGCGTGCCCTCACCCGTGCTGGAGATGCTGCGCCAACTGCACATCCATCCGCACGGTTTCTCTAAGTATTGCATGGGGTCGGCACTCACCAATCCGCAGCTGCCTTGCAACCGCTTCAAAAGCAAACTGATAGAGATCAAGAAAATCATTCAAAACGCATAACATTATAATATTAAAGATTATGGAAAACCTATTTTCAGTTACATTTCCCGACACCCTCATACGGTTCTTTATCTGCCTCTTTGTCACGTGGTTTATCGTACATTTCCTCTATTTCAAGAAAGCTAAGCGGCGCGACTTCTATTTCACCTTCATCATCATCTCGGTGGCTATCTTCTTCCTGGTCTATCTCATGATGGGCATGGACCGCGGCAAGGCTACGATGGGCGTCGGACTCGGACTCTTCGGCATTTTCTCCATCATTCGCTACCGCACGGACTCCATGCCGGTGCGCGAGATGACCTATCTCTTCGTCGTGGTATGCCTCTCGGTGGTTCACGCGATGGCCGACAGCCTTGGCGTTGACGACCAGGGCAAGATGATTGGAACCCCGCTGCCTGAGCTGATAGGCATCGACATCATCGTTGTGGCCGTCATCTGGCTGTCTGAGCGCCGGCTGAAGATGGATGCCTCGAAACTGGTACAGTACGACCGCATCGAGCTCATTAAGCCCGAGAAGCGGCAGGAACTCATTGCGGACATTAAGCAGCGCACGGGACTGAAAGTGACCAAGATTGACGTCGGCGCCATCGACTTCCTGCACGATATGGTCATGCTGCGCGTAAAATATCAGCCTGACGGCACAGCCGACAGAGAATTAGACAACAAGTTTAAAATCAAAAACTCAGAATATGCGAACATCTAAAATCATTGCAACCGTACTCCTGGCAGCCATGTGCCTGCCGCTGTCGGCCCAGAGCGAAGCCGGTCTCCTGGTCAGTGCCGAGGCCGAGAAGCAAGTGAACAAGAAACTAAGTTTCGGCATTGAAGCCGAAATGCGTACCCGTAACAACTTCAAGACGATGGACCGCTGGAAGTTCGGCATCGGCGCCGAATACAAGCTCACCTCATGGCTGAAGGCCAATGCCGGCTACAACCTGCTGAACCAAAACTACAGGGAGGACTATAACTACAAGTCGTCAGGAGCTCTGAACAAATGGCGGCCCAGCTACTGGGGCATCAAGCACCGAGTATATGCCTCGCTGACGGGCAGCTACAAGTTCAGCAACAACATCAAACTATCGTTGCGCGAACGTTGGCAATACACCTACCGCCCGGAGAAAACCGTCCAGCGCTGGGACTACGATGACGAGGAATGGGAGGACAAGGTGCGGTCGGCCACGGGCAAGAACCAGCTGCGCTCGCGCTTCGAGATTGCTTACGACAAAAAGCACGCCCTGCTGACGCCCTATGCCAGCATGGAACTCTACAACTCGTGGGGCATCGAGAAGATACGCTACACGGTGGGTACGGACATCCGGCTGAACAAGCAACACTCGCTGGGCGTGTTCTACCGATTTCAGGACATGAAGAACGTCGATGCCGACGACTACGACCCCGACATGCACTACATCGGGTTAGGCTACAAGTTCACTTTTTGAGGCGAACACACAATTTCCCGTCAATGCTTGCGTTATTGAATATGAAGAAACATTATAACCGAATGCTGCAACAGTCACGACAGGAAAACATCGTCTATTGGGCACTGTGGGGCTTACTCTTCGTAACCCCAGTGCTCAGTCTCTACGTGCGTACTGTCAACGATACGGAACTGATTTTCGACTGGCAGGAGGTGTTCATCGTGTGGCGACAATACGCTATCTACCTGCTGTTATTCCTGCTGCACAACTATATTCTGGCACCGCTATTGGTGTACAAGCAGAAGTGGCTGGTCTACTCGTCGCTGGTTGTCTGCATAATGGGCTGCTTCGTGTTCTACCAGTGCCAAAACCGGCCTGACGGCATGAAGAAAGGTCCGCGTCCCATGACCCGACACGAGCAGATAATGCCTTCCGAACGGATGCAAGGCGGACCACCCGAAGAAGATTTCTTTGACCACGAGCCGCCGCCCTTCGAGGACGGAAAGCATCTTGAAGGCAAACAACCGGACTCACGTTCCAAAAGGCCTTTCTCGCCAGAACACCGTTACGGCAGACATCCCATCATGTATGGCCAGCACGACTTCGTGGGCCTCATCATCCTGATGCTGATGTTCGGCATGAACCTCGGCATTAAGTTCTACTTCAAGAGCCGCGGCGACCAGAAAAAACTCACCGCCTTGGAGAAAGAGAATCTGGAACAGCAGCTGGAGTACCTGAAGTACCAGATTAACCCGCACTTCTTCATGAACACGCTGAACAACATCCACGCTCTGGTGGACATAGACCCCGAGAAAGCCAAGGATACGATTCTGGAGTTGTCGAAAATGATGCGCTTTGTGCTCTACGAGGGCGACAAGCGGGGAGTACCACTCAACCGCGAGTTCGACTTCATCCGCAACTACGTCACGCTGATGCGGCTGCGCTATACGGACAAGGTAAAAATCTCGGTGGACCTGCCGACGGAAGCACCCGACAAGCTCGTTCCGCCACTGATGCTCATCACCTTCATCGAGAATGCCTTCAAGCACGGCATCAGCTACCAGCACGAGTCATTCATCGACGTGAAAGTGGGAATAGAGCATGAGCGGCTGCGGTTCCAGTGCCGCAACTCGAAGGCCGACAAGCCCAATGGTTCTTCTGCAATTTAGTTG
>DEWO01000061.1 GCA_002363695.1 Prevotella sp. UBA3208 | reverse complement strand
ATAATGAAACAGTTGAAACGCAACATTGCCATCGTCTGTGGTGGCGACTCTTCTGAACACGATGTGTCCTTGCGCTCGGCACAAGGGCTTTATTCGTTCTTCGACAAAGACCGTTATGACGTGTATATTGTCGACATCAAGGGACAGGACTGGCATGTAGAACTGCCCGACGGAACGACAGCACGCATTGACCGTAACGACTTCTCGTTTGTAGAGGACGGCAAGGCCAAACTCTTCGACTATGCCTATATCACCATTCATGGAACCCCGGGTGAGAACGGTATTCTGCAGGGATACTTCGACTTGGTGGACATTCCTTATTCTACCAGTGGTGTGCTGGTGGAGGCTATGACGTTCGACAAGTTCGTGCTGAACCAGTATCTGCGTGGCTATGGTGTCGCAGTGGCCGACTCGCTGCTGATTCGCCGTGGCTACGAGCATCTGGTAAGTGATGACGAGATAGAGCAGCGCATTGGTATGCCCTGCTTTGTCAAGCCTGCTGCCGACGGTAGCTCGTTCGGCGTGTCGAAGGTGAAGAACAAGGACCAGCTGGCTCCTGCCCTGCGCAAGGCCATGATGGAGAGCGACGAGGTCATGGTGGAGCAGTTTCTGGAGGGTACTGAAATCAGCATAGGTGTCTACAAGACCCGCGAGAAGTCGGTGGTGCTGCCGGCTACAGAGGTGGTGACACAGAACGAGTTCTTCGACTATGATGCCAAGTACAACGGTCAGGTGCAGGAGATTACGCCGGCGCGGCTCAGTGAAGACGTCACTCGCCGGGTGCGTGAGATTACGAGCCACATCTACGACATCCTGCACTGCAACGGCATCATCCGCGTTGACTATATCATCTCGAAGGAGGGCAAGATATGGATGCTGGAGGTGAACACGACGCCGGGCATGACGGCTACGAGCTTCATTCCGCAGCAGGTGCGTGCCGCCGGTCTGGAGATGAAGGACGTGCTGACGGACATTGTGGAGAACCAGTTTTGAGTAGTTGAGAGATTGCTGCTGCTATGGAATACGATATCAAGGAATTTGACGAGATACGGCCCTATGAGGCTGGGGAGATGAAGCAGGCCTTTGAAGAACTGATCAGCGACCGCCAGTTCTCGGCAGTGCTGAAGGGCTTTGTGCCCTGGCTGCCTAAAAGCATCCGGAACGGTCTGCTGCGGCTGGCGTTTACGGGTGTGAAGACTCCGCTCGACTTCCAGCTGCGCTTCATGAAGCCCGTCGTGTGGCACGTAGTCCGTAAACATACCGACGGTCTGACGTTCGACGATGGCGAGTTGGGTATGGAGTGTGCGGGAGACATTGAGACCCCACGGTACACTTTCCTCTCGAACCATCGTGACATCGTGCTCGACTCGGCCTTTCTCGACGTGATGCTTGACAAGTATGGCTATCCCACCACGGTGGAGATAGGCATTGGCGACAATCTGCTCATCTATCCGTGGATTAAGCGGCTGGTCAGGATGAACAAGGCTTTCACCGTGCGCCGCGGGCTGACGGCTCATGAGATGATGCGGTCGTCGCAGCTGATGAGCCGCTACATACACTATGCGGTCACCCGGAAGCGGGAGAACATCTGGATAGCCCAGCGCGAGGGGAGGGCCAAGGACTCCAGCGACCGTACTCAGGATGCCGTGTTGAAGATGCTGGCCATGGGTTACGACGGGACACCCGCCAGCAGTCTTCGCGAACTGAATATCGTGCCGCTGACCATCTCGTATGAGTTTGACCCCTGTGACTATCTGAAGGCGCAGGAGTTTCAGCTGAAGCGCGACAATCCCGGCTTCAAGAAGAGCAAGCAGGACGACCTGGACAACATGAAGACGGGCATCTTCGGCTATAAGGGTCGTGTGCACTACCACTGTGCCCAGCCCGTCAACAACTGGATTGACGAACTCGGCGACCTGCCCAAGAAGGAGTTCTACGAACAGCTGAGCCTGCGCATAGACCGCGAACTGCACAGGCACTATCGTCTCTATCCCTGCAACTACATTGCGCTGGACGAGTTGGAGGGACGGCCCGTCCATGCCGGCCACTATACCCGGCAGGACGAGGAGCGTTTCGAGCAGTACTTGCAGGGTCAGTTGGCCAAGATTCAGATTCCCCATAAGGACGAGGCCTTCCTTCGCGAGCGTATGCTGACAATGTATGCGAATCCTGTACGTAACTATGAGGCAGCGCTATGAGGTATCTTTGGTTGATTCTTACAATGGCATTCTTCTCCTGTTCTACTGACAGTTATGACAAGGGGGAGGGAAAGTACTCGCTGATGCAGGCCGACTTCTGCGAACTGGCGGTCAACGGCGAGAAGCAAGCCTGCTCCTTTACCACCGACGACGGCGACACCTACCAGTTTGCCGCCCCCTTTACGGCCAAATGGATAGAGACCGCCGACACCACCTACCGCACTGTTATATATTATAATAAGGTAAGTGCAACCCATGCCGAGGCAGTCAGCGTCGGTACGCTGGTGACGCTCCACCCGATAGCGCACTGGCGCTTCAAGGAGCAGCCCCAGGACCCCGTCGGTTTTGAGAGCGCCTGGCTGGCCAAGAGCGGCAAGTATCTTAACCTGGGACTGCTGATGAAGACCGGGCGCATCAGCGACGAAGAGCTGCCCCACAACATCGGGCTGGCGCAGGACACCGTCCGTACCTATCCCGACGGGCGCCGTGCAGCCTCCTATCGCCTCCTGCACAGCCAGAACGGCATTCCCCAGTACTACACCAACCGCCGCTATGTCAGCATCCTGCTGCCCACCGTCCTGCCAGACACCATCCACCTCAGCATCCAGACCTACGAGGGCGTGACGGAACGGACCTTCGTTGCCCGATAAACGGCCTGAAGTAAACGAATGTCCGCAGACTTTCACTTCAAAGTCCGCGGACATTTTGCTGCCTCATTGCAATCAACTTTCAATTTCATTGCAATGAATCTCTAATTTCATTGCAATCAATTTTTATTTCATTGCAATGAATTTCCAAACCGAGCGCACCCGATTGACAAACTGAGCGCACTCAATTGACAAACCGAGCGCACCCGATTGACAAACTGAGTGCACCCGATTGACAAACCGAGTGCACCCGATTAACAAACCAAGTGCACCCGATTGACAAACCGAGTGCACCCGATTAACAAACCAAGTGCACCCGATTAACAAACCGAGTGCACCCGATGGACCAACTGAGCGTACTCAGTTCTATCGCTTGGTGGCTTTGATGAAGTAGATAATCAATAGGATATAGGCCACCAGCGAGCAGAGTTCCGACATCGGATTCTGCCACCACTCGCCGTAGTCGAACGAGATGCCGCCGAAGCGCAGCAGGGCACTCACCACGCCCATCAGCGCACCGCCGGCAATGAAGCCCGAGGCTATCAGGTTGCCCCGCTCGCCGCGCTCTTTGTTCGTCGTTTCGTCTTTAGAACGGCTTGTGACATACCAGCTGATGGCACCGCCGATGACCAACGGCACGTTGAGCTCCATGGGGATGAACATTCCTAAGGCGAAGGCCAGGGCCGGCACCTTGCACAGCGTCAGCACCACGGCAATGACGGCCCCCAGTGCATAGAGCGGCCAGGGGGCTCCGACACCGTTCATCAGCGGGTCGATGACCGCCGCCATGGCGTTGGCCTGCGGGGCTGCCAAGGCGCCGGATGCAAAGCCGTAGGTCTCGTTCAGCAGCATCATGACACCGCCCACGGTGGCCGCGCTGACCAGCGTGCCGAGGAACTTCCACGTCTCCTGCTTGCGGGGCTCCGTGCCGCACCAGTAACCTATCTTCAGGTCAGTGATGAACGAACCGGCCATCGACAGGGCCGTGCATACCACACCGCCCATGA
>DEWO01000130.1 GCA_002363695.1 Prevotella sp. UBA3208 | reverse complement strand
CATCAAAGGTAACGACTACCGACTGATTGTTCTCATTCAGTTTACACCTAAAACCGTGTATATCCGGTTTGTTGGGACACATAAGGAATACGATGCAATAAAGGACATTAAAAACATTTAAGACTATGGCACAGATCAAAAGCGAGGCAGCCTATCGGGCAGCATTGAAAAGGATAGATGAGCTTCTGCCGTTGGTAAACGACGAGACACCTACCGATGACAAAAACTATCTGGAACTCGACATGATTTCAGATATGGTCGAGGAGTACGAGGACGTGCATTACCCCATAGGCAAGCCGACATTGATTGATATTATCAAATTACGCCTCTACGAAATGGGCATCAATCAGACAAAGCTTGCAGAAATGCTGGGATTAAGTACAGCCAGGGTGAGCGAGATTATGAACGGGAAGAGCGAACCGTCATTGAAAATTGGCAGAGAACTGAGTAGGAAACTGAATATTGACCCTGCCATCGTATTAGGCGTTTAATCCAAGAATCACGGGACCTTGATCCGATAGGCAGCCTCTCTGAATCACATAACGTTGAATATGGCAAAGCGCAAGGCGATTTCAAGGTTGATGGCAAATACACCTTCGAAATTGGCGGTCGCAGCAAGGACTTTTCGCAAATTGCAGGTGTGAAGGATTCTTACGTCTTTGCCGATGACTGGGACATGCCCGACGGCGCCAAACCGTTGCCTCCAGTGCTTCTCCTATCGTCTGAAGGTTGCCGCCCTGCAAGCCAAAGAGTTAGGTCTGGCGTATTTCACCACCACGCTCGCCTCTTCCCGTTGGAAGAGTCTGGAGCAAATGAATTTTCCGCAGAAGGTAAAGTTTAGTGTTTTTTCGTTTGGTGGTTTGGTGGAATTGTCGTATCTTTGCACATAGTACAACCCCCAAAGCGAAGAATAATATGAAGAAGATTTCTACACTCGTCCTGTTGTTGCTTGTCGTACTGACAGGCAGTGCCCAGCCCGTCAGCCGTCAGGAGGCGATGGACCGTGCCATTCAGTTCCTGCAGTCCACTCCTGCCCAGGGCAGCACCCGTAGGGCTATGACGACAACACCCCGGTTGAACGAGGTGGCAACCGGTATGGACCACCTCTACGTGTTTAATGTCGATGGCGGAGGATACGTCATCACCAGTGGCGACGAGCGTGCCGTCTCCGTGTTAGGCTATAGCACCACGGGAACTCTCGACTGGCAGCATATGCCCGAGAACATGCGCTACTGGCTGCAGTCGTATAACGAGGCCATTGCCAAGATTGCCCAGAGCAACCTGCCGGCAGCTGCTCCGCGTCAGCGCGCCGCACGTCCTGCCATTCAGCCTATGGTGACATGTCCCTGGAGCCAGGATCCCGTCTTCAACGATGAATGCCCCATGTACACTGGTAAGGCTGCCGCTGGTCAGGGCAAGCGATGCGTCACAGGCTGTACGGCAACGGCGATAGCCCAGGTGATGTACTACCACAAGTGGCCGAAGGCGGCTACCACAGCCATTCCGGGCTACGAATACGAGGTCAGCAACGTTCAGGAGGGGCTGAAGGAGCCATTCACGCTGCCTGAGTTGGCTGCCACCACCTTCGACTGGGACAATATGCGTGACAAGTACCTGGACGCGTCGGGCGCTGTGCTGTCTGACGTGACCGATGCCCAGCGCAAGGCCGTAGCCAAACTGATGCGCTACGTTGGTCAGATGGTGAACATGAGCTACAGTCCTGAGATATCGTTGTCATTCCACGACCCGGCTGTGGAGCTGATGCCCAAGTACTTCAACTACGACAAGGGCATCCGTAGTATCTTCCGCTACGACTATACCATCGACGAATGGGAAAACACCATCTACAACGAGCTGGCAGCCAAACGGCCGGTGGTCTATGGCGCTATGACGGGTGCTGGTGGCGGACACACCTTCGTCTGCGACGGCTATGACGGACAGGGACTGTTCCACATCAACTGGGGCTGGGCAGGCGATGGCGACAACTACTTCTCGCTGTCGGTACTCGATGCCAAAAGCTACAGCCAAACTGTCTCCGCCGGCAACGACTTCAACCTGAGCCAGACGGCGCTCATCGGCATCCAGAAAGAGAATGGAGGTACGGGTGTAGGACTGCCGGAGCTGAAGATGCCGATGTCCCCCTACACCATTACGGAAAATAAGGAGAAATACGAAATCAACATCAGTCTGATTTACTTCAGCGCGGCCTATCCTACGGCCACATTCGAGGTAGACCTGTTTGAGAAGAAGGGCGACCAGTGGGAGCAATTCACGCTAGGCAGTGAGCCCGTAAACTTGAAGACGGGAGTCGACGGCACTTATACCTTTACTTACTACAAGTCCACCAACGATCCCGACTGCCAGAAGAACCTCTATGTCCGCTACCGCTACAAGGGCGCTGACAACCAATATGGCGAGTGGAAGCTGCTGACGAAGAGCCAGTATATAGAATATAAGGTCAGCAACAAAAAGCTGACGCTGACGGGCTACCCTGTGCTTAACCAGACAAACTTCCAGATGAAAGACGCCAAAGTCACTCGCGGAACGGGTAATATCAATACAACCAGCGAAATCACGCTGACCGTCGAGAACAAGGGCGCCGAGTTCAACGGAGCCTTCTCGCTCATTCCCTATTTTATAGGTAATGACAAAGTCGAGGATGCCTACAAACTCATCGATGCCGATACTCCCAAGGCCACGTATGTCAAATATAATGCCCTGTCGGTGGGTGCGTTCCTCAGAGCCAACAGTACGACGCCCGTGAAGTTTATTTTCACCCCGAAAGATGAGGGCACCTACCTGTTCCTGCTCTACGATGCGGCACAACCCGAAAACGACCTGGGCTATTTCTATATGTACTTCCCTGCCGAGGTGACGGGAATAGAAAGTCTCACCCCCGACTCCTCTCAAGAAAAGGGAGTCTTGTACGACCTGCAGGGACGCAAAATGGTAAATGGTAAATTACCCAAGGGCGTCTATATCATGAATGGTAAGAAGCATGTGGTAAAATAGTAACCTTGTACGCAGAGCTACTGAAGAAGAAGGTGAATGCTCAGAATTTTGGTTCTGGACTGGCTACGCGCCTGACGTGCATTCCGCTGCCCAGCACCAACTTTGAGATGATGGAGCGTGAGAGCACCATCGATTTCGAGAGCGACGGCAGACTGAAGGAGTGGGCTTTCAAGTTGG
>DEWO01000114.1:3437-4153 GCA_002363695.1 Prevotella sp. UBA3208 | reverse complement strand
AACTGGATGCGGCAGTCCAGGTTGCTGGCCATACGGCTCAGGCGTTCGAGCCAGCGGTGGAAACCAGGTTCGAACTCAGCTCTGGATGGAACGGCCACCTGAATGCGTCGTAGTGTGTTCAGGGGTTGTACGAAGCGGGTCAGCACAATCTGACGGTTCAGCCCGTTATACAGGCTTTGAATGAACTCGCCCCAGAACTTGGGGTTGACATCGGTATGGACGTGCATACCCATGATAATTTCTGATGCACCGAATTCGCGGAAGGCGTGTTTGATGCCGTTGGCAATGTTGGAGGCCAGACGTACTTGCGTCTGCATGTGAATGTCGCTGGCAGCAGCCCGCTGTTGCAGTCGTTCCAGCAACTGGTGTCCTTGCTCTTGATGTTTGGACGACAGGGCATCGTCGTACACCACATTCAGTGCTACCAGACCACGATTCAGCTGTCCGTTGCGCATCATGATAGCCAGTTCCAGCAGCTGTGGGGCAATCTCGGGATACTTGACACACAGCATGATTTTCTCGTCATCAACATTCTGGGTCTGGGAACCTGTGTTTTCCTGTCGGCTTGCCAGGATAATCTGCTGCGAGGCATGGTCTGTCACCATGGTTGAGATGATGCACGTGATGAGAATCATGATGACTACACCGTTCAGTATCTCGTTGTTTACCAGATAGACTCCGGGGCTCACCTCCAGGTTCATGCCCACCATCACCAT
>DEWO01000114.1:0-3321 GCA_002363695.1 Prevotella sp. UBA3208 | reverse complement strand
CGGAAGAGCAGGCTTGACAGATAGGCGGCCAATGCCTTGCCAAAGGTTCCGAAGAAGGCGATGAGTGTGACAATCCACAGCATATGGAAACCCTCAAACAGGCTGTGCACGTTGATGAGCATACCTACGCCGATGAGGAAATAGGGAATAAACAGGGCATTGCCTATGAACTCGATGCGGTTCATCAGGGGGGACACATGCGGTATATACCTATTTAATATCAGGCCGGCCAGGAATGCGCCGACGATGCCTTCTACGCCAATGGTCTCTGACAGTGCTGCCGACAGGAACATGACACTGAGTACGAAGATGTACTGCATGACGGCATCGGAGTAGCGGCGCAGGAAATAGCGTGCCAGCTTGGGAATGCTCCACCCTAAGAGTGCTAAGAACGCGACGAACTTGACCAGAAACAGCACCCAGAACATAAAACCGGTGTCCTCGTTGTAAGCCGCTGAGAGTGCGGCCAGCATCATCAGCGCTAAGAACAGCGACAGCATGGACGACCCTACGCTGAGCATGACGCTGGAGTTGCGTTGCAGGCCATAGCGCGAGATGATAGGGTAGGCGATAAGCGTGTTCGAGGCCATGATGCAGCCTAATAGGAACGATGCCGTGTGGCTGTAGTCCAGCAGCCAGCGCGACATGGTGTAGGTGAGCAACAGCGGTATCAGGCACGTCAATAGGCCGAAGACGAGAAATCGTCGGGAGTTTTTCTTGACGCTCTCAAGGTCCATCTCCAGTCCGGCCAGAAACATGATATACAGCAGGCCCACCTTGCCGAAGAGCTCAAACGACGAGTCGCGGGTCAGGATGTTCAGTCCATACTGTCCAATGACCATGCCCGCCAGCACCATGCCGATGATGTGGGGAATACGCAGCTTACCCATGATGATGGGGGCAAACAGGATGATAATCAGCACAACGAAGAAAATCAACGTCGGGCTCGTAATCGGGAAATATGCAGCTAAATTTAGCATTCTGAGTGCAAAGGTAGTAATTTTTTAGCATGGATGACACTTATTATGCAGATTTTTTGTAATTTTGCAGCCAAAATGAGTATAACAGGAAAAGAATTAGACTTATGAAAGTAGCTATTGTGGGCGCTTCGGGCGCTGTGGGTCAGGAGTTTTTGCGTATCCTCGACCAGAGAAATTTCCCCATGGACGAATTGGTATTGTTTGGCTCAGAGCGTTCTGCCGGTACGAAGTACACCTTCCGTGGCAAGGAACTGACGGTAAAACTGTTGCAGCACAACGACGACTTCAAGGACATCGACATTGCCTTTACGTCAGCAGGAGCCGGAACATCCAAGGAGTTTGCAGAGACCATTACCAAGTACGGTTGTGTGATGATTGACAACTCGTCAGCATTCCGTATGGACGACGATGTGCCCTTGGTGGTTCCTGAGTGCAACGCAGAAGACGCACTGAAGCGTCCTCGCGGTATCATTGCCAACCCTAACTGTACCACCATTATGATGGTGGTCGTGCTACAGCCTCTGGAGAAGCTGAGCCACATCAAGCGTATCCACGTTTCCAGCTATCAGAGTGCTTCAGGTGCCGGAGCCGCTGCCATGGCCGAGCTGCAACAGCAGTACAAGGAGATGGTAGAGGACGGCGAGGTGAAGACCATCAAGAAGTTCCCCCATCAGCTGGCTTACAACGTCATTCCCCAGATTGACGTCTTCCAGCCCAACGGCTATACCAAGGAAGAGATGAAGATGTATAACGAGACGCAGAAGATTATGCACACCGATGCCAAGTGCTCGGCCATGTGTGTCCGTGTGTCTTCGCTTCGTTCACACTCCGAGTCAGTATGGATTGAGACCGAGCGCCCCCTGAGTGTTGAGGAGGCTCAGAAGGCTATCGCCGCTGCTCCCGGTTGTACGCTGGTGGACGATCCTGCTAACCTGGTTTATCCCATGCCATTGGAGACTGCTGGCAAGGACGATGTCTATGTAGGCCGTGTCCGTAAGGACCTGTCTGACGAGAACGGTCTGACCTTCTGGCTCTCCGGTGACCAGATTCGCAAGGGTGCCGCCCTCAATGCCGTTCAGATTGGAGAATACCTGGTGCAGAAGAAAGACCTGCCCTGCTTCGCATAAGCATCAAAGCCATGATTAGGAAAGCAGAAGAGAGGGACATCCAAAGGCTGATGAGTCTGCTGCATCAGGTAAATGCCGTTCATCACCACATCCGGCCGGACCTGTTCAAGGGCGACACCACCAAGTATAGCGAACAAGAGCTGGCCGAGATCATCAGAGACGACCGCAATCCCATCTTCGTCTATGACGACGGCAAGATACTCGGACATGCCTTCTGCCAGCTGACGGAGGTCAGCAACCATCCCCTGCTGCAAGATGCCAAGACGCTGTATATCGACGACATCTGTGTCGACGAACAGGCGCGCGGCCGACACATCGGACAGGCACTATATCATTATGTACGCGACTATGCCAAGTCGATAGGATGCCACAACATCACCCTCAACGTATGGGAGGGCAACGATGCCGCCATCAGTTTCTATCGCAACATGGGCATGCAAGTGCAGAAGACCGGCATGGAGGTGATACTCGACTAAAAAGTCCCACAAACAGAAAGAATAAAGAGCATCCGCAAACAACCCCATCGGGCCACTTGCGGATGCTTTTTGTACTTATTCCTGGAGTTGACGTTTTATACATAAAATTTTGTGTTTTAGGGTGTCAGGGTGTCAGAATGTCGATGTACAAAGGGCTGCACCCTGTTTTTATAGGGTGACAAGGGTGACAGGAGGGTGACAGGTCACGATGCTTGGTCAATAAGGGCAGGTTATTGAGCAATAAGGGCCGCTTATTTAGTGATAAAGACCGCTTATTGAGCAATAAGGGCAGGTTATTGAACAATAAGGCACGCTTACAGAGCACTACATAGAATGGAAAAAAATGCAAAAACAATGGTAAAATCTGCAAGAATCACGGCTCACGACCTGAGTTGTGATTCTTTTTTGGCTGGAAAGTGCTAATTTTGCCAGGCAAATGCTTAATATCCAATTACATTTTAAAAAAACAAAGAATCAATGAAACAGGCAAAAATCAAGAACATGATGAAGAAAATGCTATCAAACGTTGCCTTAGCCAGCACTGTCGTCTCAACGTGCATGCTGGCCGGCTGCAAGGACGACAAAAACAACAGCAACACCATAAACAACAGTGCCGATCTTGTGGTCTATGGCAAGATTTTCACCGCAGAGAACAATCAGATGGCAGAGGCGTTGGCCGTGAAAGACGGTAAATACGTTTACGTGGGTGACAGGAAGGGAGCCGAAGCCTACATCCTG
>DEWO01000049.1 GCA_002363695.1 Prevotella sp. UBA3208 | reverse complement strand
TTGAGGTGTACCAGCATCCATAACAACAACCCGTATCCGATGTAAGTGTAACATACGAGGAAAAGGCATATCCAGAAGAAAACCTTCAGTGCTGTCATAGCGGGTGTGGTGTTAGGAATTTGCTTCAATCTCTTCCTGCATGTCGATGAACTGGCGCTCCTGGTCGTAGAATTCGTACTGTAGGAAGGCGAGTTTCTGTGACGGGATGATGCGTACCCCCAAACCGTACTTCATCTGCCACTGGCGCTTCAGCGACCATAGGCCTTGGTTGATGTAGGCGGCAACATAGGGGTGGACATGCAGGTAGAACTTGCGGATGCCTATCTTGTTGACAAGGCGGTCAATTTTGCTCTCTAATTGGTCTGTAAACAGGATGGAAGACTTGATTTTCCCCTTTCCGAAACAGGTGGGGCAGGTCTCCTCGACATTGACATCCATGGCCGGGCGGACACGCTGACGGGTAATCTGCATCAGTCCGAACTTGGACAGCGGCAGGATGTTGTGGCGGGCTCTGTCTTTCTGCATGTTCTTGCACATACGTTCGTAGAGCATCTGGCGGTCTTCGGCCAGATTCATGTCAATGAAGTCGACGACGATGATGCCGCCCATGTCGCGCAGGCGCAGCTGGCGGGCCAGCTCGTCGGCAGCACCCAGGTTCACCTCCAGGGCGTTGGCCTCCTGGCCGTTTTCTGCACGGGTGCGGTTGCCGGAGTTGACATCCACGACGTGCATGGCCTCGGTGTGCTGGATGATGAGGTAGGCGCCTCGCTTGTAGTTGACAGTCCGTCCGAAACTCGACTTAAGCTGTTTGGTGACGCTGAAGTTGTCGAAAATAGGCACATTGCCTGTGTACAGTTTGACGATATCCTGCTTGTCGGGAGCTATGAGTGCTACATAGTCCTTCACCTGCTGAAAGACATCCTGGTCGTTGACATAGATACCGTCGTAGGTGGGGTCGAAGACATCGCGGAGCAAGGCCACGGCACGGCTCGTCTCTTCGTAGACCAGCTGTGGGACCTTCTCGGCCTTCTCGGCCTTGGTGATGGTGTCTTCCCAACGTTTGACGAGGGCTTTCATCTCCTTGTCGAGCTCTGCCACGCGCTTGCCTTCGGCTGACGTACGTACTATCACACCGAAGTTCTTGGGGCGTATGCTTTGGACAAGCTGTTTCAGACGTGTTCTCTCCTCGCTTTTCTTGATTTTCGACGAAACCGAAACCTTGTCGCCAAAGGGCATCAGTACCATATAGCGTCCGGCCAGACTCAACTCGGCTGTCAGTCGGGGACCCTTGGTAGAGATTGGTTCCTTGACTACCTGCACCAGCACTTCCTGCCCCTGTTTCAGGGTGGTCTGTACGCTACCTTCCTTGGGAAGGTCGGGCAGTCTGGTAGCCTTGGAGATGGGGTAGAGTTTCTTCTTGTCGCTTCTTACCTGTTTCAGGTATTTCTCGTAAGAGCTGTATTGAGTGCCCAAGTCAAGATAGTGCAAGAAAGCATCACGCTCAGAGCCTACATCAACGAAGCAGGCGTTGAGTCCGGGCATCAGCTTGTGTACCTTGCCCAGATAGATGTTGCCGACGGAGTAGCTGGCCTCTTCCCGTTTCTCGTTCTGGTATTCCACCAGGTTCTTGTCCTCGAGAAGGGCTATGGAAATCTCTTTCGGCTGGACATCGATGATCAGTTCACTTGTCATTTCTCTTGCTTGTTTTAAAACCTAAAAGAGCGTACCTTCAGGACTTTTCGTCCCTCTGGTACACTCCTTTCATTAACCTTTGATGTCGTCAGAGTTTACTTGCTCTTATGACGATTCTTGCGCAGTCTCTTCTTACGCTTGTGAGTAGCCATCTTGTGGCCCTTCTTTTTCTTTCCGTTTGGCATAATCTTAAAATATTAATTGTGAGTTATAATTTTACTTCATTCGCTCGACAAAACTCTTTGCGGGCTTGAAAGAGGGAATGTCGTGTGCGTCAATCACTAAAGTAGTGTTCTTCGAGATGTTACGTGCAGTCTTCTTGGCGCGGTGCTTGATGGTAAACGTGCCGAAGCCACGTAAGTAAACATTTTCCTTATTGTCAGCCATGCATGTGCGAATTTCACTCATAAAAGCCTCGACGGTGGCTGCGACGTCTTTCTTGGGGAGGCCTGTGGTTTCAACAATTTTGCTGATAATATCTGCTTTTGTCATTGCTGTATTTTGTTTATTATTTGGTATAATGTTCTCAATTCGGACTGCAAAGTTACTAATTTTCAACGTGATAAGAAAATATTCTGAGCACTTTTTTCTAAAAAAATATATTTTTCGTAACTTTGCACTCCAAAATATACACTTTTATAATATGAAACAGACAAAAATAGTTGCTTCGGTGAGTGACAGGCGTTGTGATACGGACTTCATTCGACAGTTGTTCAATGCCGGCGTTAATGTGATACGCATGAATACAGCCCATGCATCCAAGGAAGGGATTATAAATATAATAAGGAACGTGCGCGAGGTGAGCCGTCATATAGGTATCCTGATAGACACCAAGGGGCCGGAGGTGCGAACGACGGGTTGTGATGCCCCCATTGAGTACAAGACGGGCGACGTGGTGAAAATCTTCGGACGCCCCGAGATGGACACTACCCACGACATGATTAATCTGTCGTACGAGAACTTTGCCGCCGATGTCTACGAAGGCTGCCATATCCTGTTTGACGACGGTGCCCTGGATATGCAGGTCATAGGCATCAACGGCCCGGCCGTCATTGCCCAGGTGCAGAACGACGGAGTGCTTGGCTCGCACAAGAGTGTCAATGTTCCGGGCGTACATATTGCCCTGCCGCCTTTGACGGATAAAGACCGCAAGAACATCATGCTGGCCATAGAGCAAGACATAGACTTCATAGCCCATTCCTTTGTGCGGTCGGCTGCCGACGTACGTGCAGTACAGGCTATTCTGGATGCCTTCAATTCCGACATCAAGATTATCTCGAAGATAGAAAACCAGGAAGGTGTCGACAATATTGATGAAATCATAGACGCTTCCTATGGCATTATGATTGCGCGTGGTGACTTGGGTATTGAGGTGCCCATTGAGCGCATCCCGGGTATTCAGCGGCAGATTATCCGCAAGTGTGTGAAGAAGAAGAAACCCGTGATAGTAGCTACGCAGATGTTGCACTCCATGATTCAGAACCCGCGTCCCACCCGGGCAGAGGTGACTGATATTGCCAATGCCATCTACTATCGCACGGACGCGCTGATGCTGTCCGGCGAGACGGCTTCGGGCAAATATCCGGTCGAGGCTGTTCAGACGATGGCTGCCATTGCCGAGCAGGCCGAGCACGACCAGTTCAGTCAGGCCAATATAGAACTGCCTATGTCTGAGAACTGCGACATCCGCGAGTTCATGGCCCATTCGGCCATTGAGGCGACGGAGCGTCTGGGGGTCAAACTGATTATTACAGACTCCAGTACGGGCGATACAGCTCGTAATCTGGCAGCCTTCCGAGGACCTAATCCGGTGTTGGCCATCTGCTATAACGACAAGCTGCAGCGTCTGCTCAACCTGTCGTACGGCGTCATTCCTATCTATCAGAAAGAGCACATCGGCTCCGAGAAACTGTTTCTGGCTGCAGTCCGTATGCTACGCCAGAAAGGTTATGTAGAACTGGACGACAAGATTGCCTATCTGAGTGGAAATGTGGGTGCTGGGGGAGGAACGAAGTTCCTGGAGGTGAATACCGTCAAGGAGGTGTTCGACCAGAATTATCAGTTCCACTTGCCTAAGGTGTAGGCTCTTAAAAAAATAAAAAAAAGGGTGACTTGATAGAATTCTCACTTTTTTTCATTATCTTTGCACAAAATTGTGCTTAAACGAATAATGGACCATATAAGAAACTTCTGCATCATTGCACATATCGACCATGGTAAGTCGACTTTGGCTGACCGTCTGCTGGAATATACCAAGACCATCCAAGTGACGGAGGGCCAGATGCTTGACGACATGGATTTGGAGCGTGAGCGTGGCATTACAATCAAGAGTCACGCTATCCAGATGGAGTATATGTACAAGGGCGAGAAATACATACTGAACTTGATTGATACTCCGGGACACGTCGACTTCTCCTACGAGGTCAGCCGTTCCATAGCAGCCTGCGAGGGCGCACTGCTGGTAGTCGATGCTACCCAGGGTGTTCAGGCGCAGACCATATCAAACCTCTATCTGGCTATTGACAACGACTTGGAAATCATTCCGGTCATCAACAAGATAGACATGCCTTCGGCGATGCCCGACGAGGTGGAGGACGAGATAGTAGACCTGATAGGCTGCGACCCCGAGGACATTATCCGTGCGTCGGGTAAGACGGGTGAGGGGGTTGAGGACATCCTGAATGCCGTGGTGGAGCGTATTCCGCATCCCACAGGCGACGAGCAGGCTCCCCTGCAGGCACTCATCTTCGACTCGGTGTTCAACTCCTTCCGGGGCATCATTGCCTACTTCAAGATTGTCAACGGCGTCATCCGCCCCGGCGACAAGGTGAAGTTCTTCAATACCGGCATGGAGTACGATGCTGACGAGGTCGGTGTGCTCAAGATGGACATGATACCCCGCAAGGAGCTCCGCACGGGCGAGGTGGGCTACATCATCTCCGGCATCAAGAATGCCAAGGAGGTGAAGGTGGGCGATACCATTACCCATATAGACCGCCCCTGCGAGAAAGCCATCGAGGGTTTCCAGGAGGTCAAGCCGATGGTGTTTGCCGGTGTCTATCCCATCGACCCCACGGACTATGAGAATCTGCGTGCCTCGCTGGAGAAGCTGCAGCTCAACGATGCCTCGCTGACCTTCGTGCCCGAGACTTCGGTGGCACTGGGATTCGGATTCCGTTGCGGATTCCTGGGACTGCTCCACATGGAGATTGTGCAGGAACGTCTGGACCGTGAGTTCGACATGGATGTGATAACCACCGTCCCCAACGTTACCTACATGTGCTATACCAAACAGCACGAGGAAAAAGAGGTGCACAACCCGTCAGGACTGCCTGACCTGACAATGATAGACCATATTGAGGAACCCTATATCAAGGCCAGCATCATTACGGCCGCAGACTATATTGGTCCCATCATGACACTCTGCCTTGACAAGCGCGGAGAGCTGATAGACCAGCAGTATGTTTCCGGCGGACGTGTGGAGCTTCGTTTCATGCTGCCACTGGGCGAAATCGTGATTGACTTCTATGACAAGTTGAAGAGTATCTCTAAAGGATATGCCTCGTTTGACTATCACATCGATTCGTTCCGTCCGTCCAAACTGGTCAAGTTGGACATCCTGCTCAATGGTGAGCCGGTCGATGCACTTTCCACACTGACCCATCAGGATAATGCGGTATCGTTTGGACGGCGTATGTGCGAGAAGCTGAAGGAACTCATCCCGCGCCAGCAATTCGACATTGCTATTCAGGCTGCCATCGGGGCCAAGATTATTGCCCGCGAGACCGTCAAACAGGTACGTAAGGATGTTACTGCCAAGTGCTATGGCGGTGATGTGTCGCGAAAGCGCAAGCTGCTGGAGAAACAGAAGCGCGGAAAGAAGCGAATGAAGCAAATCGGCAATGTGGAGGTGCCTCAGAAAGCATTCCTTGCCGTATTAAAACTTGACTAATCAAACAAAAAAATATTAAAGACCTATGACGACTATCGGACTGACGACCCGCGATGTGGCCCGCGAACTGGCCCGGCGCTACAGCACCATGACTCACGAGGAGCTTGACGTGCTGGAGGGCATTTTGATACCAAGGAAGTTCCAGAAAGGCGAACTGCTTTTGAAGGAGGGGGAAATATGTAGTGGCATCTTCTGGGTAGCCAAGGGATTGGTGCGCCAATTCTATTACAAGAACGAGAAGGAACTGACAGAGTACATGGCTACCGAGAATACCATTGTGATGAGCATTGAAAGCCTTTTCCGCGAGGAACCCAGCCGTCAGCAGATACAGGCTATCGAACCGACCATCATCTTTGAGTTGCCGAAGGCTGCCCTGGAGCGTGAAGCTGTCCGTAACGTAAACATACAGATGCTCTACCGTAAGATACTTGAAGAGTCTCTCATCATCTCGCAGGTTCATGCCGATATGCTACGCTTCGAGTCCGCCCAGGAACGTTATGCCAAGCTGGTCAAGCGCTCCCCGCAACTGGTGCTCCGTGCTCCGCTGGTCTATATTGCCAGCTATCTCCAGATGACTCCTGAGACCCTGAGCCGTGTCAGAACGTCGGCCCTGATGTCGAAAGACTGATGGCGACGCTTAGAGCAACGTCTCAAATGTAAACATATCCGGAAACTCCTGACTAAGACGGTTTGGAGTTTCCCTGAAAAGTCCGAATAGGGCGCTGCCTGAGCCAGACATGGCTGCATAGGTGGCGCCCATGTCGTATAACTGCTCTTTGACTGCTCCGATTTCAGGATGCAGGGCAAAGACGCTTTCCTCAAAATCGTTGGTCAGCCCGTCGCGCCAGGTTTCTACCGCCTGGCTCACCACCTCGCGGCAGTTGCGTTCGGGGTAGTGGGGACGGATGCGCGAGAAAGCCTCTTTCGTCGGGACGGGAATGTCCGGGCGCACTATGCCGATGTGCCATCCCGTCAAGTCCAGGCGGATGGGCGTCATGCGCTCGCCGATGCCCTCGGCATAGCAGGGCGTACTCTTGATGAAGAACGCACAGTCGGCACCCAGCCGGGCCGCATAGGCTATCATCTGCCCGTCGGTCAACTGCAGGTGGAACGATTCGTTCAGCAGGCGTATCATGTAGGCGCAGTCACTCGAGCCGCCACCCATGCCGGCCTGAGTGGGAATGCCCTTCCACAGGTGTGCGTGGATGCGGGGCAGGGTGGGGAAGTCTGCTTTCAGCAGCTGGTAGGCTCTTACCACCAGATTGCGCTGCTCGTCGCCATCGATGTCCATGTTGGTCACCTTCAGGTCGCAGTCGTAGGCTGACGGGAAGGCAGCATCCATCAACTGTATCTCCAGTACGTCCTTGATGGGTACTGGATAGAATACAGTCTCAAGATTATGGTATCCGTCCGGACGCTTTTCCACCACGTTCAGACCGAGGTTGACTTTTGCAATGGGAAACGCAATCATGGGCTGAGCTTCAAAGGGGTGCTCCTGTCTATTTCTGGACAAGAGACTGGATATACTGTTGGAGCACTTCACCGCGCAGACCGCGACGGAGGATTTTGCCTTGCTGGTCTACGACAATGGTGTGGGGTATCGAGGTGACGTTGAAGTGCTGGGCAATCTCGTTCTCCCATCCCTTCAGATCGCTCATCTGGGGCCATGTGATGCCCATGGCCTCGGTGGCGTTCAGCCAGGCGTCGCGCTCGTTGTCCAGCGAGATGCCGATGATGCCCACACCCTGGGGCTGATACTGTTTGTACAGCTCAATCATGAAAGGCATTTCCTGACGGCAGGGACCGCACCACGATGCCCAGAAGTCGATGATGGTCACCTTGTTCTTCTTCACTTCCTCCATCAGGCTGACTTCGGTTCCGTCGGGAGCCTGCTGCTTGAAGTCTGAAATGGTGGCACCTTCGGCGGTCTTGGTGGCGGCGGCCAGTACCTGCTGCATCTTCTGGATGGCAGGACGCTGGCGCCTCTCAGCGGGCAGCTTCTCAATGAGGCGTGTGCGCTGTTCGTTGCTGATCAGTTCTTCCGGGTAGTAGGTCAGGAGGAAGTAGCCGAACTCGTTGTCGATATTCTTTTCCGTGGCTTTGACCACCATGTTGGCAAAGCGCTGGTTCAAGCGGTCAATCTTTTCCATGCCCTGCTTCTGCTCCGCTTCCGTGCAGTTGCCGCCGTAGATGTGCTCGGCAATCTTGTTAATCTCCTTGCCGATGACCATCACGGAGTCGTTGAGTTCCTGCCACTGGTCGTTGCAGAGCGTTCCGCTGACGCGCGAACCACCGGGCTCTTCCGTCAGGTGGATGGTGATTGTGCCTGGCTCTACGAAGAAGGGGGCGTTGATTTCGTTGCGCTTGGCACTATATACCATGCACAGCGAGGTGGAATCGGCCTCGCCGCTCAGCGCAAAGCGTCCGTCCTTGACAATCAGCGTGTCGCTGGGGGTACCCGTCTCCAGGTCGTGGGTCAGAAACAGCGTGTCGCCGTCTTCCAGTCCCTTGACGTCGCCGGCGAGTTTGTAACTGTTTGACTGACAGGCCGTCAGCAGTACGATACTAAATAATATACTGGTCAGAGATGCTTTCATTGTTGATGACTCTGCGGATGGTTTCTGCGAAAAGGTCTGCAACACTGAGCTGCTTGACCTTGGCGCAGCGCTGGGTGTAGGGAATGGAATCTGTGAAGACAATCTCCTCAAGGGCCGACTCCTGTACTCGGTCGCTGGCAGGGCCGCTCATCACACAGTGTGAGGCACAGGCCCTGACGGTCTTGGCACCGGCAGCCTTCATGATGTCGGCAGCCTTGGTGATGGTGCCTGCTGTGTCTACCATGTCGTCAATGATGACCACGTTCTTGTCCTCCACGTCACCGATGATCTGCATCGATTCTACCACGTTGGCGCGGGCGCGGGTCTTGTTGCACAGCACCAGCGGACATCCCAGGAACTTGGCATAGGTGTTGGCACGCTTGGAACCGCCTACGTCGGGCGAGGCGATGACCAGGTCCTCCAACTGGAGGCTCTTCAGGTAGGGCAGGATGACGTTCGAAGCATAGAGATGGTCGACGGGGACGTTGAAGAATCCCTGTATCTGGTCTGCATGGAGATCCATGGTGATGACACGATTGACACCGGCTGCAGAGAGCAGGTCGGCAACGAGCTTGGCGCCGATGGACACACGGGGCTTGTCCTTTCTGTCCTGTCGTGCCCAGCCGAAGTAGGGGATTACCGCGTTGATGGTATGGGCAGAGGCACGCTTGGCGGCATCAATCATCAGCAGCAGCTCCATCAGATTGTCGCTGTTGGGGAAAGTGCTCTGAACGAGGAAGATGTCGCGTCCGCGAATACTCTCCTCATAGGACACCGCAAACTCGCCGTCCGAGAACTTGGTGATAAGCAGTTCGCCGAGCGGACAACCCAGACTTTGGCAGATTTTCTCTGCGAGGTACTTTGTGGCTGTACCTGAAAAAACCATGTAGTTTTTGTTAGACATATTATATTATCCTATAGCTTTACGAAGTTTCTTGAAGTGGTCGATGAGCTCCTGATAGTCAAGCTCCTGGTGTATGTTGAACCGGTTCCAAAGGTCTCCGCTGATGACGACGCCTCCGAAACCGAGGTCCTTGGCTATGCGCACCGTGTCGAGGTTCATGCCGCCCAGGGCGTAGACGTGTCGGTCGATGAGTCCCCGGCGAGCGGCGTCTTTCAGCTCTGTCTCGGTGAACGAGGCCGTCTTGTCGATTTCCGTCTGGCTGTTGAAGATGTATTTGAGGAAGACATAGTCTGCGTTCTTCTTGGCTTCCTTCAGGTCTTCCAGCTGCGTACACGTACGGCTGATGTGTCCGCGATAGCCTCGCGGGGCCGGTGTGGTCGCATCGTCTATATGGATGCCGTGCAACTTGTACTCTTCTTTCAGGTAGAAGTTGTCGTGTACGGTAATCTTGCTGCAGATGTCGTCGGCAAGCAGCGTGAGAAGACGCTCGGAGTACATGGGCGACGAGCCAGGCTTGAACAGGTGCAAGGCGTCCAGTCCTTCGTCAAAGAGGGAGGCAATGATCTTGTCTTCCTCGACAAAGAACGTGGGTTGTGTCATGACTACGAGTTTCATGCCGCTGTTAGTTTGCTGATTCGAATTCTTTGAGGAAACGGACGTCGTTCTCCGAGAACATACGGAGGTCTGAGACGCGATACTTCAGGTTGGTGATGCGCTCCACGCCCATGCCGAAGGCATAGCCGCTGTATATCTTCGAGTCTATGCCGCATTGCTCCAGCACGTTGGGGTCTACCATGCCGCAGCCCAGAATCTCTACCCAGCCGGTATGCTTGCAGAATCCGCAGCCTTCGCCGCCGCAGATGAAGCACGAGATGTCCATCTCTGCCGAGGGCTCCGTGAAGGGGAAGTAGCTGGGGCGCAGGCGGATTTGCGTGTCGGCCCCGAACATTTCGCGGGCAAACGACAGCAGCACCTGCTTCAGGTCGGTGAACGATACGTTCTTGTCGATATAGAGTCCTTCCACCTGGTGGAAGAAGCAGTGGGCACGGGCGGTGATGGCCTCGTTGCGATAGACACGTCCCGGGCAGATGACGCGGATGGGGGCGGTCAGCTTGCCGTCCTCGGTGTGCATATTCTCCATCACGCGGGCCTGGACACTCGAGGTGTGCGAACGCAACAGGATGTTCTTCGTGACGTCGTTAGGATGCTGCGAGACGAAGAAGGTGTCCTGCATGTCGCGGGCGGGGTGGTCGGCGGCAAAGTTCATCTTGGTGAACACGTGCAGGTCGTCCTCCACCTCGGGACCGTCTGCCAGCACAAAGCCCATGCG
>DEWO01000159.1:9094-11151 GCA_002363695.1 Prevotella sp. UBA3208 | reverse complement strand
CTGCACGTGGCCGACGCTGATCTTCATGCCCAGGTTCTTCGAGGCGACAGCGGCCACCATGTCGACGGCCCAGTTCTGGACGACAGGCACGTAGAGCAGGCCCACCATCAGCAGGAACAGCAGCACGGGGCTCAGCACAATGCCTAATATCCACCAGAAAATCTTCTTCATCCTAACTCTTACATCTTACATCTTCCATCTTCCATCTTACATCTTCCATCTTACATCTTACATCGAAAACGCCTGCCACAGCGGGTCGTCGGGCAGCGGGGCCTCGACGCTGACGGGCTCTTTGGACACGGGGTGAACGAACTCCACGCGGCGCGACAGCAGCGAGATGCTGCCGTCCGCATTAGACCGCCGCGCACCGTACTTCAGGTCGCCGCGGATGGGGCAACCCATGGCCGACAGCTGACAGCGTATCTGGTGATGGCGACCCGTCAGCAGCCGCACCTCCAGCAGCGTGTAGCGCTCCGACCGCCCGATGACGCGGTAGCGCAGCACGGCCCGCTTCGACCGGGGCACCTCGTGGTCGTAGGCGTACGACTTGTTCTGCCGCTCGTTGCGCACCAGCCAGTGCTCCAGCTCGTGCCACTCGCCGTCGGTCACGGCGGGAGCAGGCGCGACGATGGCCCAGTACGTCTTGTGCACCTGCCCCAGGCGGAACATATCGTTCAGCCGCGACAGTGCCTTCGACGTGCGGGCAAACACCACGAGCCCGCTGACCGGACGGTCCAGCCGGTGCACCACGCCCAGGAACACCGCCCCGGGCTTCTGATACTTATCCTTGATGTAGTCCTTCACCGTCTCCGACAGCGGCCGGTCGCCGGTCTTGTCGCCCTGCACTATCTCGCCGCTCTGCTTCGAGACGATGATGACGTGGTTGTCTTCGTAAATAACCTGCATAACGCTTGCAAAAATTACGCTTGCAAAGGTATAACAAAAAAACGGACTGACCAAACAGCCAGCCCGACTTTCTTTAATATTAACACTCTGAACGCTACTCGTCCGAATTAGAGCCCCCGTCCGGGTCAGGGTTCGTCGAACCACCGCCGCCCTGCGACGGGTCGGGAGTCGTCCCGCCACCACCCGTTCCGGGGTTCTCGGGGTCGGGGTCGGTCGTTGTTCCGGGGTCGGTCGTGCCACCGCCGCCCGTGCCGGGGGTTTCTGGGTCAGTCGTCGTGCCGGGGTCAGTAGTCCCGCCGCTGGTCGTTCCGGACGTGCCGGTTGTCACGCCCTTGCGGGCCAGAATCTGGCGGTAGTGCTCGACGACGGCATTCACGGCCAGCAGGAAGTCGCGGTACTGCGTGTCGCCCTCGTAGATAGCGGCCACGTTCAGCATCTGTCGCAGCAGCTGGTACTTCTGCTCCAGGGCGGCGCGTGCCTCTGCCACGGCACCCTTCGCGTAGCCCTCGGTCGAGGCCGTGCGGCTCTTCATCAGCTGGGCGAAGGCCTGGTTCCGCTGCTCCAGGTCGTCCAGGTAGTCGTCCAGACCGAGCAGCAGGATGGCGGCCGACAGCTCTTGCGAGCCCCGGATGCTGGTGGTCATCTGGCTGACGAGCTCCGTCTCCTTCATATACTCCTGTCCGCGCTCGGGCTTGTAGGTGTCATAGTTCAGGTTTAGGAGGCGTGCAGCCTGCTTCTTTGCCTCGTTAGGGTTGCGCTGCAAGCCAAGGACAGCCTCGTGGTATGCGCCGAGCGAGTCGTCGCGCGCGTCGTCGAGCGCCTTCAGGTCCTCCGTGTCGAGGCTCCTGCGAGCGGGGTTGAACACTTGGTCGTAGCGCACGGCTGCCGCATGGAAGTCGGTGTAGAACTGGCCCATCGTAGTCCTCATCTGGGCAGCATTCTCTGCCTGACACTTCTCGTCAACATTGTTGCAGAAACTCAAAAATGTGGCGTTGTCCATCCTTGTGATGTCAACAGATGCCCATTGTAATGCTTTTGGATTCATAATAGCTTAGCTTTTAGTTAAAAAATGTGTATTTTATGTCTTTCGGGACTTCCGAAAATCCGCCGAGGGGGTATTTTCTGCTTTTCGGGAGTTCCGAAAACCCGCC
>DEWO01000159.1:6067-8988 GCA_002363695.1 Prevotella sp. UBA3208 | reverse complement strand
TTCCGTTTTTCGGGAGTTCCGAAAATCCGCCGAGGGGGTATTTTCTGCTTTTCGGGAGTTCCGAAAACCCGCCGACATCCCTATGCCTGTCATTTGTCATGTATAAAGCGGATTTGCGGATTGAGTTTTAGGAAAACCTCTCCATTATCTTCACGACATATCTGATAAAATTCATGTCTGCTTGTAGATGGTGTGTCAAACGCAGTATTGTTGAATAGATATTTCTCCAATTGATTCCTGTCATAGAAATGGTAGCATACGATGTCACCATCTTCTTTTACTACGATATAACCTCCGTTCGCCACATACTTGCAATCCCAAGGCTTATTCGCCGTCATACCCAAGGCATAGATGACAAGAAATTGCTTCATACAATACTCATACCATTTACCCCCTGAAAGGTCGTCATGAAGTTCACACGGATCCGTTTCGGCAACAAATTTCAATATGTTCGATAACTTGCTGTCCGTCTTGTGGCTGTAATATACCAAGAGACATTCGGCAAGAATCTTATGAAAGTTAGTGTCTATATATCGTAGATTCCGAAAGAAGACATCATTCATCATTCCTGCATATTCTACTTTGTAGCCCCATTCTTCTATCTGTTCGAACCACTTCTGAAAGAATCCCTGACGTCTCTTTTCCTTTGTGTCGCTCATGGCATTCAAGATTTCAACTTGTTCTTGGGAAATTCCGCCTGTTATGCGATAAAGGAAGTTTGTACGTGTCATATCGAAACTGACAAGAGAACTTTCCTTAAAATCTAAACTACTGGAAAACTCTATAGTTCTTTTATTCATCCTATCTAATTCCTTTCCTTATTGTAAACTTTTATATATGTCAAAATGCTTGGCCAATAAATTTTTATCAGGTGAAAATTTCTCAGGCATGATGATACTGCGCCCTTGAATACTTTTTAAATACGAGAGGAATCTCTCTTCTTTAACTCCGTCTAACAGCTTCTCTGAAATAACGATATGACAATCGGGTGTTATGGCGATAAGATATTTGTCATAAGCGCGATGAAAGAGGGGGTTCATGCATAGTCCATTCTTTGGGTTTGTTCGATTGTTTACATCGTCAGCCCAGCCACTAATGTGGCATGCTTCCAGTAGGGGCGTATTGCTTATACCCGTGATGCAACACTGGTTCAGATATGCGGTTAGAACTGCCTCGCGAAAGAAATTCTGATTGACCCGCTGGCGAATAACCACTTCGCGTTCCTTGCCCTGAGGAATGGTAAGCGTATCAATAGCCGCATATTCTTCAATTGTCTTGCCAGCACGCTCCGCGAAGAGTTTTTCGCTTTCGTATGCAAGCTTTTCAGAGTTTCCCCAAAATTCATTCCAGACAGGTTCCTCAGCCTTGCTTCCATTGGAAAGTCCGACGATACCCTTGGCTTTAAGTATAGGGTCAAAACGTCCAAAGTTACCAACTTTCATCTTTAAAGCAACGGGTGAGCGACCAATGAGGGGAGCATATTTCTGAATAATAGGATGCCACTCTTTTACGTCTTTGAATGGAATTTTGCAATACACATTGAGCGCCATAATAAGCTGCTCGCGAGTCCAAGAGTCTGTTCGTACCATATGCTATTTCTTTGGGTTATATGTTGTCGGTTGTGGTATGCCATTGGCTTGGATATGATTCCCATAATTCCCATTCTTCCCATTGAGATACCCCATCCCATGCTCATCTCTCCATGTGCGACGGGCAGCAGACATCTGTTCCTTTATACCGCCTTTGGCGAGGAAATCGGCCTTGAATTTATCCAGTAGTTTCTTCAGCAGAAAATCTGTTTGGTGAATAAGCACCAATGCAATGTTGGCCAATGTTATATCATCACGCAATTGACATACACGCTGGTAGTCCTCTGTTCTCGAATGCTGACGGCACCACTGTCGTGCATTACGGCATTGCACGCTGTTCACATCCCATATCTTGTTGCCATGGTTTCTAAGATAATCCTCATAATCCTCCTGCAACTCTTTGAGGCTCGCCTTTGCTACATTCACCAACTTGATGCAAGCTTCCATTGAAGTGGTTCCTGTCTCGTTGCCCTCGGCAATGTTCTGTTTGCCCGAGCATGCGGCTTGCTTCATCTGGTCTACAGTACGATCACCAATCTTCGGCAGATAATGTTCCAGGAAAAAATATGTTATGTCGTAGATACACTCCGACTTCTGAAAAGCGATGAGCCTCTTATAGTCGCCTTTAGGTGTGAGGAAGCTATTGTTATCAGTAGGCATACTGAGAAAGACGGGAATTATGAGAAGAATGAGAATTAATGAATGTAAAGCGCGGATGCTCTGGGGCGGGGAAAGGAACCTTGAAGAAATCATCGAAAAGATTGTACTGCACTGGCGATTCTGCAGCCATCCAAATCTGCTCGTCGGTCAGTTCGTCCTCGTTCCTGTCCTGACGCATTTTTTTTCGTGACAAGAACTCACGGATTGCGAGGATGATTTCTTCCTTCCTGTCATCGCTCACCTCCTCATGGCTATTATGCAGATAGTGGCTCAGAACAGCCATCTGGTTCTCGTATGATGTCTCACCATAAATCCTCAAGCCTTCCTCGGGGATTTCCTCGGGGAAGGCTTCAAGCTTCAGCTCGTCTTTGATTTTATTCTTTGCCATGATATTCATAATTTCGGCTACAAAGGTACGAAACTATGGGCAAAAATCCAAACGAATCGGCAGGAAATTTTCACACGCCCCGGCGGAGTGATTTCCTTAGTGTAAGGGAGATATCTATATGTGTAACTATCAGCTCAAGCCAATCCCATCAGCCGGGCTTTCTCCATGAGCAACTGCATCAGGGGCTCGCGCTCGTTTTCCACGCGGTTGTCGAGTACGGCGTCTTTCAGGTATTGCTTCAGCACGCCCACCTCACGCGAAGGCTGCAGGTGGAACAGTTCCAT
>DEWO01000159.1:0-6000 GCA_002363695.1 Prevotella sp. UBA3208 | reverse complement strand
TGCCGTCGATGACGGGCTGCAACAGGCGCTTGTAGTCCTTCTCCTTCAGGTCGGCCAGTTTCTCGCGAACCATACGGAAATTCTCGAGGAACATCTTTTTCTTGACCTCGTTCTTCGAGGTGATGTCGGCCTCGCAGAGCATCATCAGGTCGTCAATGTCGTCACCGGCATCGTTCAGCAGACGGCGCACGGCAGAGTCCGTGACCTCGCTGTCGGCTATCACCTGTGGACGCATATGCAGGTCTACCAGCTTCTGTACGTACTTCATCTCAGTCCCCATGGGCAGCTTCAGCCGACGGAAGATGGCAGGCACCATCTTCGCACCTATTATATTATGGTTATGGAACGTCCATCCCGTACCGGGTTCCCAGCGCTTCGAGCGGGTCTTGCCGATGTCGTGCAACAGAGCTCCCCAACGGAGGTAGAGACTTCCCTGCTTCTTTACGACATTCTCCAGCACTTCCAGGGTGTGGTAGAAGTTATTCTTATGTGCCCTACCCTCTTTCTTCTCCACGATGTCGAGAGCCGACAACTCTGGCAGGATGATTTGCAACAATCCCGAGCGTTGCAGGTATTCAAAGCCGATGCTGGGATGAGGGGCCATCATGATTTTGTTCAGTTCCACCTCGATGCGCTCGCCGCTGACTATCTTGATGCGGTCAGCCATGTGCTGCAGGGCCTCGAAGGTCTCATCTTCAATCTCGAAATTCAGCTGGGTGGCAAAGCGGACGCAGCGCATCATGCGCAGCGGGTCGTCCGAGAAGGTAATCTCGGGGTCCAAGGGAGTGGCGATGATGCCGTCTTCCAGGTCGGCAATGCCATTGAATGGGTCTACCAGCTCGCCAAAGCGGCTCCGGTTCAGGCAGATGGCCATTGCATTGATGGTGAAGTCGCGACGGTTCTGGTCGTCTTCCAGCGTGCCGTTCTCCACCACAGGCTTGCGCGAGTCGTGGCTGTAGCTTTCCTTGCGGGCTCCCACGAACTCCACCTCAAGGCTATCGGCCTTTTGCTCTTGGCTTTTAGCTAAAGGCCAACTGCCAACGGCTAAATGCCCAGATATCTTGACCTGTGCCGTACCGAAATTCTTGAACACACTCAGGTGGGCACGCTTTCCTAAGAGCTGCTTCAGGCCCTTGGCGACCTCGATGCCGCTGCCCACGACGACGACGTCGATGTCAGCGGAAGGGCGCTCCAGGAAGATGTCGCGCACATAGCCGCCCACCACATAGCATTCTACCCCCAGACCGTCGGCAACTGTCGAAATCTGGTGGAAGATGTCCTTGTCCAATATCCGGGCTAATGCCTCGTCAGAATAGAGCTTCATTCCGTCACTTTTCAATTTGAGAGTGCAAAGATAAGCATTTTTTTTGGTTATTTCACAAGAAATCCGTAATTTTGCACTCGATTATGGCTAATAATGAAGCAAAAACCAACCAGCAGTTCGAGCAGACCATCAGCGAATGCCGTAGTTTGTTCGAGAAAAAACTTCATGACTATGGAGCTTCGTGGCGCATTCTGCGCCCACAGTCGCTGACCGACCAGTTGTTCATCAAGGCCAAGCGCATCCGTTCGCTGGAAATCAAGAAAGAGTCGCTCGTAGGCGAAGGCATCCGTCCTGAGTTCATCGCGCTCATCAACTACGGCATCGTAGGGCTGATACAAATCAACAACGGCTTTGCCGACACGGTGGACATCAGCAACGACGAGGCCATGAAACTGTATGACCGCTATGCCAACGAGGCCCTGGAACTGATGAAACGCAAGAACCATGACTACGACGAGGCGTGGCGCGGTATGCGCGTCAGTTCGTATACAGACTTTATCCTGACCAAGATTGAACGCATCAAGGAGATTGAGAATCTGGGCGGCGACACGCTGGTCAGCGAAGGCATTGATGCCAACTACATGGACATCATCAACTATGCCGTCTTCGGAGCCATCAAGCTGAAGGAGTAAGGAGTTGAGGAAGGTTCTGGTAAATATTGCCCGTGTCGTTCTGGCCGCAGTCCTGATATTCTCAGGATTCGTCAAGGCCGTCGACCCGATGGGCACACAATATAAAATGGCCGACTATCTGGAGGCATTCCATCTGGCGTCGTACATACACGACACCATGATACTGGGAGCAGCCATATTGCTGTCGGCATTCGAGTTCATGCTGGGCACATTCCTGTTGCTGGCCATACGCCGGCGCATGGTGTCACTGCTCACGCTGATGCTCTTTCTCGTCATGACACCCCTCACGCTGTGGCTGGCTCTGGCCAATCCCGTCAGCGATTGCGGATGTTTCGGCGATGCCGTGGTACTGACCAACTGGCAGACATTCTGGAAGAATGCCGTACTGCTCGCTATGGCGGTCCTGGTCTGGCGCAAGCCACTCGATATGTTCCGCTTCGTGTCCAGGTCCAACCAGTGGATAGTCATCAACTACACGGCCGTATTCATTATCGTCGTGTCAGGATGGTCGCTCTACGACCTGCCCTACTTCGACTTCCGCCCCTATCACATCGGGGCCAACATACGTCAGGGGATGGAGATTCCCGACGATGCCGAGCAACCACGCTTCGAGACCACATTCATCATGGAGAAAGACGGAGAACGCCGCGAGTTCACTACCGACAACTATCCCGACTCCACGTGGACATTCATCGACTCGAAGACCGTGCAGCTCAGCGAGGGCTACGTGCCCCCCATACATGATTTCTCCATGACGCGTGTCAGCGACGGCACCGACATCACTGACTCCCTGCTCAGCCAGCCCGGCTATGTGTTCCTACTGGTATCGCCACAATTGGCTAAGGCTGATGCCGGACACGTAGACCTAATCAACCAGCTCTACGAGTACGCACAGGACAACGGCTACCCGTTCTACGCACTCACGGCGAGCGGCAAGCAGGACATCAGGCACTGGTGCGACTACACAGGAGCCGAATATCCGTTCTGCTTTACGGACGAGACCACACTGAAGACCATCGTCCGCAGCAATCCGGGGCTGCTGCTGCTCAAGGGAGGCACCGTCATCCGCAAGTGGAGCCGCAACGGTCTGCCCTCTCTGGACGACGCTGAGTTGGAACAGCCTCTGGAGCTGCTGGAAATCGGGCAGATGCCCGAAGACGCCATTCCCGCCAAGCTGCTGGTCATCCTGCTTTGGTATGTCCTGCCGCTGGCATTGCTGGTGTTGGCCGACAGGCTCTGGGCGTGGTCACGATGGGGCAAGAAAAAAGAGAATAATATAAATAATGTATATCAACATTTTAATAGTAACAACAAAATGAGAAAGAAAATTGTAGCAGGCAACTGGAAAATGAACCTGAACCTGCAAGAGGGCATTGCCCTGGCAAAGGAACTCAACGACGCCCTGAAGGCTGACAAGCCCAACTGTGGTGTCATCATCTGCACACCGTTCATCCACCTGGCATCTGTTGCCGGCGTCATCGACCAGAACATCATCGGTCTGGGTGCCGAGAACTGCGCCGACAAGGAGAAGGGTGCCTTCACCGGCGAGGTAAGCGCTGAGATGGTCAAGTCTACCGGTGCACAGTATGTCATCCTCGGCCACTCTGAGCGTCGCGAATACTACAAGGAGACTCCCGAGATTCTGAAGGAGAAGGTGCTGCTGGCACTCAAGAACGGCTTGAAGGTCATCTTCTGCATCGGTGAGACCCTGGCAGAGCGCGAGGCCAACAAGCAGAACGAGGTTGTGAAGGCCGAGCTCGAAGGCTCAGTGTTCAACCTCAGCGAGGCTGACTTCAAGAACATCGTCATTGCCTACGAGCCCATCTGGGCCATCGGTACCGGCAAGACCGCTACCGCTGAGCAGGCTGAGGAGATTCACGCCTACATCCGCTCTATCGTTGCCGAGAAGTACGGACAGGCTGTTGCCGACGACACCAGCATCCTCTACGGTGGCAGCTGCAAGGCCAGCAACGCTCCCGAGCTGTTTGCAAAGCCCGACATCGACGGTGGACTCATCGGTGGTGCATCACTCAAGTGTGCAGACTTCAAGGGTATCATTGACGCCTGGAAATAATGAAGCGCACAATAGCAATAGGAATCATGTGTGCTGGCATTCTGCTGAATGCCAGCGCACAGACCTATACCCAACGCATCCAGCACCGCACTGCCGGAAAGGGCACAGTAACCATCCACCAGAGCAGTGACATCGACCAACTCGTCAACGAAGCCGTTCTGACGGCCAGAACGACATCGCCAGAAACAGCTTCCGCCACTGCACCCACCACAACCAACAAACCAACAACCAGCGCTCTTGCAAACACCGCAACGGCCAATGCCGTCACGTCCCCCGAGTCCTCCACTTCAGAACCCTCCGACATGCCTGTCGACAACACGAAGAAGATTATGAAGGGCTACAAGGTCAACGGCTATCGCGTACAGGCCTTTGCCGGCGGCAACACGCGCAAGGACCGCATCATGGCCGAACAGACGGGCGACAGAATCAAGGACAGTTTCCCAGAGGTTCCCGTCTACGTCCACTTCTACTCTCCACGCTGGATATGCCGCGTGGGCAACTACCGTACCTACGAGGAGGCTCACCAGATGCTCGTCAGCCTTCGCAATCAGGGCTTCACACAGGCCACCATCGTAAAAGGAAAAATTACCGTACAATATTAAACTTATGGCACAAGAACCAGAAGCCAGAGCCGGACTCGACGAACTCGCAGAGCACTATCACCGCGTACTCCAGCTGTTAGGAGAAGATCCCACCCGCGAGGGACTGCTCAAGACCCCCATGCGTGTAGCTAAGGCCATGCAGTTCCTCACGCAGGGCTACACCCAGGATGCCCACGAAGTGCTCACCGGAGCACTCTTCAAGGAGAACTACTCGCAGATGGTTATCGTCAAGGACATCGACTTCTTCTCACTCTGCGAGCACCATATGCTGCCTTTCTACGGCAAGGCACATGTGGCCTACATCCCCAACGGATACATCACCGGGCTCAGCAAGATAGCCCGCGTTGTCGACATATATGCCCACCGCCTGCAGGTGCAGGAGCGCATGACGCTGCAGATCAAGGAGTGCATCGAGCAGACCCTTCATCCTCTCGGGGTGATGGTTGTCGTCGAGGCCCGTCACATGTGTATGCAGATGCGCGGTGTGGAGAAACAAAACAGCATCACCACCACCAGCGAGTTCAGCGGAGCCTTCAACCAGGCCAAGACCCGTCAGGAGTTCATGAACCTGCTACACCACCAATCATGACAAAAATCTTAAAACTCAACACATATGGAACAGTTTAACAGCAACACCTACAAGAAGCAGACTACGTGGCAGGAGTTCAGCCACAGCTGTCTGGGTAAGATTTTCATTCTGGCAGTCATCGTTTGCATCCTGCTCATCTTCGCAGCCATCACACGCCCTACCGAGAGCATGGTACGCTGGCAGATGGACGACAACATCAAGGAGTGCCTCATGGCCAACGACAGCATCGAGAGCGACTTCATCGACGACTACGTCGGCAACATCGGTCGCGTCTTTACCCATGCCGACTCCACCGAGCTCGACAAAGAGCAGTGGGAGACCTGCCAGAAGCTCAACAGCCTGAAAGTCTATTCCCACACGTTCTACCGTACCGCCTACGTCGTCAACAACATCTATCCTGCCGGTGTACGCGTAGGGTTCGGCCTCTTCGGCGTAGTCATTCCCACCGTCAAGTATTCCGACTTGCTGATGAACATCGGCAACGTCCGTGGCGAATATAATAAACGACTCATCCAGGACGTCGTCGTTCCCGACGAATACGTCGGCGAGAACCCCAACGTACAACCCTTCCACTACAAAGGCAATCCAGACGACTAATAGTTCCAAACTGGGCGCAAAGATAAATAAAAAGCGGAGAAAAAAATCAACGACTATCTGAACTACCTGAAAGCAAAAACGGGGAGCAACACTCGATTGAATGCTGCTCCCTTAACTTATGCGGTTAATCAATGTCCTTTACGAGACCTCGATAGCTTTGGTGACTTTCTCCTTCGGCTCGG
>DEWO01000090.1 GCA_002363695.1 Prevotella sp. UBA3208 | reverse complement strand
TGCTCACCACCTTCATCGTGCCTTCCGGCTTGCCCCTGCTGGGAATGCTGTTCTTTGGCAATCTGCTGAAGGAGTCGGGCAAGACTACCCGTCTGGCAAAGACTGCCGGTGCAGCGCTGAACGACATCGTCGTCATGCTGTTGGGTCTGACCGTCGGCTGTTCAACACAGGCTTCAGAATTCCTCACGATGAACACCATCTATATCTTTGCCATTGGTGCCGGAGCCTTCATCATTGCCACCATGAGCGGTGTGTTGTTCGTCAAGTTGATGAACGTCTTCCTGCCCAAGGATAAGAAACTGAATCCGCTGATTGGTAATGCCGGCGTGAGTGCTGTACCGATGGCTGCTCGCATATCGAACAACCTCGGACTGGAATACGACCGTCACAACTTCCTGCTGATGCACGCCATGGGACCCAACGTGGCTGGTGTCATTGGTTCTGCTGTGGCTGCTGGTGCACTGCTGGGATTCCTGTCATAAACGCTTAGCGACGGCGCTTTCTCGTTTTTCGCGATTTACGCGCCTTCGTCTTACGACGACTCTTAGAAGTCTTCTTGCGCAAATGGCGTGTAGAAGACTTCTTTTTTACAACTGGCATAGAATCGCTGTGCCACGTCACACATGCACGGGCAGATAAATGAGGTACTGCATCAACGGGATTACGCTCACAATACTTTAAAATAGCGTAGTAGTCGATATTGCGCTTTTGGTGATTCTCAAAGAAATATACCTCTACCGTCTGCCTGGCTGTAGCAACCATGACTATGTCACGGTCAAAATCAACATACCAACGGGCAAAGGGATGACTACGTACCGTAGACTCCCAGGTAGGCTCGCCATAATGTTTCTTCATCCATTTCATCAGGACGTGATAGTCCTCACGCACAGAGCGCTCCGTGTGGTGAGTCTGCAACAGGAGACTATTGATTTGAAGCGTGTCTTTAGAACAATTCACATCCAAATATACGTTCAGTCCGGTAATATGCCCCGTCAAACGATAGGTATTAGGCAGTCCTGTACCCATCATAAGATGAAGTCCCCTGCCCTGCAGTTCCTGAATCATCTCTTCCGGTGAATAGCTCAACGGCAAATCGACAAAACGGACATGCTGCTGCGCCTTCGCACCAACGACGATGAATAATGCAAGAAACAGGAATAGAAAATATTGTCGAATCATGTTGAAAAAACGCTCTTTGTAATTTTAAAGTTGCAAAGATACAAATAAAAAAGCAGAAAGAAGACGGAAAAACAAAAAAAAATCGTAACTTTGCCGAGATTATCAAACAAAGGCATTATGAGCATAGTCAACATATTCAGACCATCGCATTCCATTGTCTCACACCTGACGTGGCGAATTCTACTGGCTACCATTATGAGCCTTATCCTCATATTAGGAGTCATTCTGAGTATAGTATATCTCGTCGGAGCATTTGTTTTTAGCAGTTTGTACGACACGTCCATTAGTGTGACGAACGAGAAAATCAACAATATCTTCTGCAACGTAGAGATAGCTGTCAAGAACCATGTTCCAGAGGCCAAACAGAACATTAATGACAGTTCCCTGCATTTTCATTCCATAGAAAGCCTGCTAAAACTTAATGACGACATCATTGGAGCCGCTATAGCCTACAACCCGGTTTATGAACCCAAAAAGGGTGAACTCTATGCTCCCTATGCCTATCGCAACAGCACTGGCATCCATTTTAAGCAACTGGATTTAAGCAATTACAACTATCCCGAGAAAGCATGGTACAAGAAACCTGTTGAACTCAAGAAAGACTTCTGGTCAGAACCCTATATCGACGCGGGTGGCGGTGATATTCCGATGATTACCTATTCTTTGCCGCTTCTCAATAACGAAGGTGAAGTCCTTGCCATCTATACAGCCGACATATCATTAGACTGGATTGAGGAAGTAAGGGAAAAAACTGATAGCATTTTCAACACGGACTACTACCTGACATTGGAAGATGACTCCAAGGGTCATGCCTATAGCTTTATTGTCACGCGGCAGGGTTCCTTCGTTGCCCATCCGGACAAAGACATCGCTTTTCGGTCCTCGTTAAAGGACTATATCAAAACCATCGCCCCTCACGCCAAGCGAGATCTTGCCGAAGACATCCTCACCATTGACAACACAGACGGAGAATTTACCTTTTTCAAGGACACCAACGGCAGAATCTATATTGTCTACTATACTCCACTTGAACGTACCGATTGGATTATGGCTGTCGTGCTGCCCTTCAGCGACCTCGTAGCCCCCCTTAACACGGTTTTTACATTCTTTGGCATCATCATCATCATCGGTCTGGCCATCATTGCCATGGTATGCTACTTTACTGTCAGGAATGTGACAAAACCAATCAGGATGTTTGCCAATTCTGCAGACGAGATTGCCAAAGGCAACTTCCAGACGGAGCTGCCTAAAATCAAGAACAAGGACGAGATGTTCCGTCTCCGCAACTCGTTCGAACTGATGAAGCAATCTCTCATCAAGCAGATTGAGGAAACCAAGGCCGTCAACGAAGAGAAAGGTCGCATGGAAGGTGAACTACAGACGGCACGAGCTATCCAGATGTCCATGCTTCCCAAGGAATTCCCCCCATTCCCTGATCGCGATGACCTGGATGTCTTTGCCAAGCTGACACCAGCAAAAGAAGTGGGAGGCGACCTCTACGACTTCTACATCCGTGACGAGAAACTCTTCTTCTGCATCGGCGACGTTTCGGGCAAGGGTGTGCCAGCAGCACTTGTCATGGCCGTCACGCGAGGGCTTTTCCGTTCTTTTTCTGCCCGCGAGAGTAATCCCGCCAAAATTGTCGCCAGCATCAACGACGCCATCACCCAGCGCAACGACACCGAGATGTTTGTTACATTTTTTCTTGGCGTTTTGGATCTTCCGTCCGGACGCTTACACTACTGCAATGCTGCCCACTGCTCCCCTATCCTGTTAGGCACGGGCATGGAACTACTGCCCATCATCCCCAATGTTCCTTTGGGTGTCATCTCCAAATACAAATTCCAAAACCAGGAAGCAAAAATCAATGCGAATACAGTCATCTTTGCCTACACCGACGGACTGACAGAAGCCACAGACTGCACCCCGGCGCTATTCGGCGAGGAGCGTATGCTTCAGATAGCCGATCAGTTATGCAACCAACATACCATAACACCCAAGGAGATTCTCTACGAGATGGAGAAATCTGTCAAGGAATTTGTCGGCGACGCAGAGCCTAGTGACGACTTGACGATGCTAGGTATTCAATACCTTCACCAGCAACGTGCCATCAAGTTAGAGCGTAGCCTAATGCTGCCCAACGATATTGAAACAATCCCTGAACTCAATGCCTTCATTGACCAAGCAGCTGAGGAAGCCCAACTTCCCCCAGACTTTACCATGAGTCTTAATCTTGCTGTCGAGGAAGCCGTAGTCAACGTCATGTACTATGCCTACCCACGTGGCACACATGGTGATGTCAATATCGACCTGTCTGTAACTGACCAGCAGCTGATTATCGCCATTATTGATCAGGGAAAGCCTTTTGACCCCACCAGCCAACCCGAAGCTGACACCTCCCTGTCAACCGAGGAACGCCCCATTGGCGGTCTGGGAATTTTCCTCTTACGCCAGTTGATGGACTCCATCAATTACGAGCGAATTGACGGTAAGAACGTACTCACACTCATCAAAAAGCTACCATAAATGGCCATTTATATTTTTTTAACAGCCTTTCGGAGACGGTAGTCTAAGATTTTTAATAAATTTGCAGACCTAAAACATTTATAATGACAGACGTCATCTTATCAAGTTTCATCAGTCTATTCGCCCTTTTCGGTAAAGAAGAGCAAGTAGACGAGATACGGGCAAAAGGAATGCTCGTAAGTTATTTACGCCATCATTTCGGCATCCGTAATATTGACCAGTACCTCGATTTGTATAGCGATATGCGTATGGCCTATGAAATGACGGACAATCTGAATAGTCAGGAAACAGTAACCTCCATCTGCTCCACACTGCATGGCAAGATTCGCCCTACAGAGGAAGCCCTCTTGTTGCTGCGTCTTCTGGAATTCTGTGCCTCTGACGCACTAAAGGATTTCGGTATGTTCCAGACAATGGCGGAGAAATTCCACATTCCTCAGGAGCAATATAACGACTTCCTCGACTTTGTCAATAACAAGCCGACAGAACGCGTCAAACTACACCACATAGAAGGCTTTGACGGCACGCTGAAGACATTGCTTGACAGCACTACCGGACTGCTCATCTTCACTTATCTCGGCAAAGACACCGTTTTGCTCAACGACGTTCCCGTGCTGACTGGAGCCTATCAAGTATGGATTCAAAGCAGCGTGCTCAAAAACTCTACAGGCAAGCCAGTCTACTACTCCAGCATCATTGACACGTATACGCTTGAAACAGGAGCCCACAAATTCGAGAGTGTTGAGTTCTGCGGACGAGACATCAATTTCCGGTTCCCCAACAGCGACAACGGTATGCACGACCTGAGTTTCACCTTGAGGAACGGTGAACTGCTGGCCATCATGGGCGGCTCTGGTACAGGTAAGACCACCCTGTTGTCACTATTGAACGGCAGCATCAAGCCTCAGGAGGGCAGCATTACCATCAACGGACACGACATTTCCGAGCCTGCAGCCAAAGACCTGATTGGCTTCGTGCCTCAGGACGACCTGCTGATAGAGGAACTTACCGTCTACCAGAACTTGTGGTTCACGGCCAGGCTGTGCTTTGAGGGCATGGCTAAGGAAGACTTGGACCGTCGCGTCATGAAAACCCTCAAGGACTTGGGACTCGATGCCATCAAGCATTTGAAAGTAGGCTCTGCCATCAACAAATACATCTCCGGTGGACAGCGCAAACGTCTGAATATCGCCCTTGAGCTCATCCGTGAGCCGTCGGTACTGTTCTTGGACGAGCCCACATCGGGACTCTCGTCTGCAGATACAGAGAAGGTCATCAACCTGCTGAAAGAGCAGACATTCAAGGGCAAGCTCATCATCGTCAACATTCACCAACCCTCCAGCGACGTCTACAAGTTGTTTGACCGCCTGTGGCTGCTCGACCGTGGTGGATATCCCGTGTTCGACGGCAATCCCATTGATGCCATTACCTACTTTAAAGAAGCCGCCAATTACGCCGACGCTGAAACCAGTGCCTGCCCCACTTGCGGCAATGTCAATCCGGAAATCGTGCTCAACATCATTGACGAGAAAGCACTCAGCAACACGGGAGAGCCTTCTGACGAACGGAAAATGAATCCTCAGGACTGGCACGAGCTATATCTCAAAAACCGGCCTCAAATGGAGGCTCCTGCCGTCACCAACATTCCCGCCTCCGACCAGAAGAAGCCCAGTGCCCTCAAACAGTTCGCGATTTTCCTGCATCGCAACATCAAGACCAAAATCACGAACGTCCAGTATCTGTGCATTACCCTGCTGGTAGCCCCCTTGCTGGCTGTCATCTGCGCCCTGCTGACACGCTTTGCCCCACCCGAGGGCTATACCGTCATGACCAACAAGAACCTGGTCAGCTACTTCTTTATGGCAGTCATCGTTGCTACGTTTACCGGCATGAGCGGCAGTGCAGAGGAGATTATCCGCGACCGCACACTGCTGAAGCGCGAACGATTCCTGAACCTTTCGTACGCAAGCTACATTTGGTCAAAGATTGTGTATATGGCCGGAGTCTCTCTCATCCAGACACTCCTGTTCATCCTTATCGGCAACACCATCATGGGGCTCCACGGACTGTTTACCACCTGGTGGATTATCCTTTTCATCACGGCCCTTGTAGCAAGTCTTACAGGTCTCTTGCTCTCCCAGTGCCTGAACTCCGTAGTGGCCATCTATATCAGCATACCCATTTTGCTGATTCCCCAGATACTGCTTTGCGGACTGGTCGTCAGCTTTACAGACCTCAGTCCCAAGAGCACTACGGGCAACGTGCCCGTACTGGGTGACATCATTCCTTCCCGATGGGCTTACGAGGCACTTGCCGTTACGTCGTTCACCGACAACCCCTACGAGAAGAATTTCTTCGAGGACGACAAGGAAAAGTACGAAACCCAATTCTACAACATGGCGTTCCTCTACGAGCTCCAGTCACAGCTGGAGACCATGAAGAGCAAGGACAGCCTTCAGGCGAATGCGGGCAACAAGTATCTGGACGTCATCCATACCAACCTGCCAGTCATTACGGCCTACTGCAACATGCAACCCTATCAGGGTGATGACTCCTACGAGTCGCTCCGCAAGTATATGCAGCAGGCTGAAGACATTCTCCAGAAACGCAGCAACCAAATCACCTTGAAACAAGATGCCAAGATAGCCAGTTTCATTAGGCAGAACGGCAAGGATGCGCTGTTGCAACTCAAGCGTGACAACTTCAACACCAAGCTCGAAGACTGCGTTACCGGACTTGACCAGCCGATGATGGTGGAAGTCGTAGACAAATACATCGTACCGCGCAAGGGAGTCATCTTCCTGACCCCCCTCAGCCGTACGGGCCGTGCGCCTTTCTACAGCAGCGAGAAAGTGGTTGGCGACTGGCACATCAAGACCCTGTGGTTCAATCTGTTTGCCATGTTCATCATGGGAGTCATCGTCACCATCATGCTTCTGACGGACTGTCCAGGACGCTACATAAGGAAAGAGAAACAGTAAAACAAAGAATAATACACAATTCACATTATTAATAACTTAAATTTCAAAAACAAAAATGAAGAAATTATCAGTTTTAGCTATTGCATTTGTAGCTATCGCCTTTGCAGCATGCGGAGGAAAGAAGACACAAGCTTCAGAAGAGGCTGACACACTCAAGAGTTTTGAACAGCAACAGATTGAGGCAAGCATCAAGATGCACTTTGACAGCATCGCTTCTGAGATTGGTAAGCTGCCCCAGTTGCCCTTTGTACAGGAAGACAACAGCGGTCTGACCCTCACCAAGGAAGAGAAGCAGGTAAAGCCTGAATACCTGCTGGCTCCTAATACCGCTGACGAGGCTACCACTCTGGCTGAGAAATACCGTATGCTGAGTGCCCTGACCGTTGACAAGAACATTGCCAAGCTCTACGAAATGCCTATCGAGGACTACGACAAGGCCATTGCCAAGCTCGCTGCCGACATCAACGATCCTTCTTTCAAGTCTGTCGAGAACACCAACGGCATCTACGAGACCTCAACAACCCTGTATGACGCCATGAACGAGAACGGCCGCATCAACTACTTCTGGCAGCTCGCCTCTGCAGCCCTCGTCGAGGAGCTCTATGTCGCCAACCAGAACGCCGACAAGTTCCTCAGCGTCTTTGACGACGATGCAGCAGCCAACGTATCGTTCCGTATCGTGCTCATCCTTGATGCTGTAGACCGTCTGGCACAGTACGACCCCGAAATCAAGCCCATCGTCGAGGCTATTGCACCTCTGGACGTGCTCAATGCCACTACCGTTGCTGAGCTGAAGGACCAGCTGGCCAGCGCTACAGACAAGATTGCTGCAGCCCGTAAGGCTCTGATCAAGTAAGCAGCAAACCCTTTACATTATTATTAAAGCGTATTCCCCCACATCCGGAGGATACGCTTTTTCGCGTTATTAACACAAAATAAGACTATTTTCCTTGTACATAATAATTATTTTTCTTACCTTTGCACATCAAAGGAACATCAAATCTATTATAGATGGCTGACACACAGACATATCCGAAGGTGAAACGTCAGATTTCCCTGCCCAATGACATCGAGACCATTCCACAGCTGAACGAGTTCATCGATACCGTGGCCGAGGAAATAGGGCTCGACATGTCACTGACTATGAGTCTCAACCTGGCCCTTGAGGAAGCCGTGGTCAACGTCATGGAGTACGCCTACCCTCCCGGCAGTCAAGAGACCCTACAAATTGAGATGGGCTGCGACGGTGAGCAACTCACGTTCGTCATCAGCGACCATGGCGTTCCCTTCGACCCCACCCAACAGGCCGAAGCTGACACTACGTTGTCTGTCGAAGAGCGCTCCATAGGTGGACTGGGCATCCATTTGGTCCGTCAGATTATGGACACCATCAGTTACGAACGCACCGACGGATTCAACGTATTGACCCTTAGAAAGAAATTATTAACAACTTAAATCACATACAACTATGACTTTTGAAATCAAAGAACAAAATGACAACATGGTCGTCAACGTTAACGGCCGTTTGGATACCCCTGCAGCAGTTAAGGCACAGCAGGAAATCGCGCCTCTGCTCGAGAATGCCAACAAAGAGATTCTGCTCGACTGCAGCAATCTGGAATACATCAGCAGCTCTGGTCTCCGTCTTTTCCTCACCATTCGTAAGGAAACAGCAACTAAGGGTGGTAAGGTTATCATTGAGAACATTAACGACGAGATTAAGAAAGTGTTTATGATGACAGGTTTCTATAACCTGTTCGAGATTCGCTAAGCGGTATCCGTCTGCTCCCATGAAGAACTACGGGCTTGATTTACATTGCGAGATGCTCTTAGACGAGTATCGCGCAAAGTTACCTCTCTACAATCAGTTACAGCAGGTCATCACCGACCTGCTGCAAAAGCGTATAAAGGAGACTGGCCTTGAAGTCAACTCCATGGAATCGCGCATCAAGGCCGAGCCCTCGCTGGCCGGCAAACTGGAGCGCAAGGGTAACAAGTATCAGTCGCTGTCTGACATTACTGATATTCTGGGCATCCGCATCATCATGTTCTACAATGAAGATGTAGACCGTATTGCCTCCATGGCCGAGACGCTTTTCGATATTGACTGGCCCAACTCCGTTGACAAGCGCAAGCAGCATGAGTTCGACAGTTTCGGCTACAACTCGCTACACTACATCTGCCAGCTGCCCAAGTCCGTGTACTACGACAAGAACCATCCGGAGCTCAACAACATACGCTTCGAGATTCAGATGCGTACCGCCTTGCAGCATGTCTGGTCAGCCATCCAGCACGACATCGGTTATAAGAGCGAGATAGAGACTCCCATGGAGTACCATCGCAACCTGAGCCGTCTGGCAGGTATGCTGGAACTTGCCGACAATGAGTTCAGCCGCATACGTGCTGCCGTTGCCGACCATCGGCGTCGCGCCCAAAGCCTTGTGCGCAGGGGCAAACTGGATAAGGTCCAGATTGACGGTGATACCTTTAGCAGCTATCTCCGACTGGGTCCCTTCGACAAGCTCAACCGCAAGATAGCCGCCATCACCCAGGCCGAACTACACGATGCCAACCTCAGCATCTATCTGCCCGTGTTGCGACGCATGGGGCTTCACACCTTGGCAGACGTCGAGAAGTTCATTGCCGACAATTTTGACGACGCCTACCAACTGGCACTCATCCAGCTCGGCAGTACCGACATCGACATTCTGGCTGAGAGCGTAGGGCTGCAGAACCTCTGCATCGTCTCGCTGCTGAAGACTGGCAACGGCAAACCCGGGCTCATTCACCTCTTCGACCTCATCAACGGCAAACGCCCAGAAAACGAGACGCTCGCCAACCTTGTCCTCGAACAGGCAAGCCGTCTCTCATTCATGCACCAATGAACAGACCCAAGATAGCTATCATCGATGCCAACACGCTGGCGGTGCTCGGACTGAAGCAAATCCTTCAGAACGTCATACCCATCATGACCGTTGACACCTATGGCAGCTTTGCCGAGCTTGAGGCCAACAGCCCCGAACAGTACGCCCACTACTTCGTGGCGATGGACATTGTACTGACCCATCGCACCTTCTTTACCGACCACCGTCACAAGACCATTGTACTGACCCTGTCGCTCACCGACACCAGCCAGCTCAGCGACTTCCACTCCCTTTGCATCAACCAACCCGAGCCGCAGCTCATCCGGCAACTGCTCATGCTGGCCCAGCACGCCCACGGCGGCGGGCGCAACCTGCCCCCCATGCCCCAAGTGCTGCAGCAGAAAATCCTGACCGACCGCGAGATTGAAGTCATGTCGCTCATCGTCCAGGGATACATCAACAAGGAGATTGCCGACCGTCTGAACATCGGTCTGGCCACCGTGGTCACCCACCGCAAGAACATCATGGACAAGCTCGGCATGAAGTCCGTTTCGGCCCTTACCATCTACGCCGTCATGCACGGCTATGTCGACATCAACAAAATCTAAAGACCACTTATTTCCATCATGGAATATATGTCCCAAGAAGGCTACGACAAGCTGGTAGCCGAACTCCGCCACATGGAACTCGTAGAACTTCCCCAAGTGCGGGAAGCCATAGCCGAGGCCCGCGACAAGGGTGACCTCAGCGAGAACTTTGAATACCACGCCGCCAAGCGCGAGCAGGGCCGCCTGCTGGGGCGCATCCGCTTCAAGCAGCGCGTTCTGGCCAATGCCCGCGTCATCGACACCTCCCGCCTCGGCAGCGACACCGTCCAGTTGCTCTGCAAGGTCACCATGACCAACGTCGCCAACAACAACAGCATGAGTTACACCATTGCCAGCCCCCACGAAGCCAATCTGCGCGAAGGCAAGATTTCCATCAAGTCGCCTATCGCACAGGCCCTGCTGAACAAGAAGGTGGGCGACGTTGTCCGGGTTCATGTCCCTGCGGGCACGCTCCAGCTGCGCATTGAGCGCATCGAGCGCCTGGATTCGTAACCTTACATTCGCCGGGCCATATCACCATTGCATCAATCTACAAGGGATTTCTGGCAGAATCTCTATCTTCACTCACACCTTGTAGCGCCCCTCGTCGCCCTCCTTGCGCAGAGCGTTCCGCCGCTCGGTGGCCGACATGTTGTTCTCGCGCCGCAGGGCGAGGTACATGTTGTTGGGCGAGCCGAGACCCGACCGGCGGGCCACCTCGTCGAACGGCAGTTCGGTGTAGCGCAACAGGTCGTCGCAGAGCCTCATCTGGTAGAGCTGGCGGAAGCGCACGCCCTTCATTCCCGTCAGGATGAAGACCATGGCGCCGATTTCGTCCGTCTTCAGCCCGTGGCGGTCGGCGAATGCCTGCATGTCTGACTGCCCGGCCGCGAGGTATCGCAGGTATTCGTCCATGATGCGGATGCCCGTCGGCTCCGTGCGCCGCTCGGTGGCCACGTACTGCCAGCGTCCGTCCGCGTCGTAGTGCCTGCACTGGGTGAACGGCGATATGTAGAGCTGGTCCAGCGCGAACTGCGGCGCCGTCTTCAGCTCTCTCTTCACGATTTTGCGCGGCTCATAGCCAAAATCGGCATTCGTCCGGTTCCGCGTCTTCCAAGAATTGCCTCTTGCCATGTGTGAAATCAGTTATTGTCCGCCCGCAAAGTTAGTCACTTTTCCTCAGAATCCATCAGAATCGTGCAGGAAAACACCGTTTTTTCATTCTTTTTCACGATTGAGAATATATCACGGGGCGAGGAGCATTCTCGTTCGTGAACGAGAATATATCACGGGGCGGGGGAAAGGGTTACAGGGTCCACTCGTACCGGTCGAAACAGATGCCCCGGCCGCCGAAACCCTCCTTCTGGAATACCAGTGTCTCGTTGAGTCCGCTGCCGTCGGCATTCTCTGTAGAACGCCCGAAGTCGAAGTAGGGGTAGTCGGCATAGTCGCAGTGGATAATCTGGTCGTAGAGCCGGTCGATGACTCCCAGCTTCTTGCCCTCCGGCGTGGCGGAGCTGTACTGTGCGTGAACGACCTGCGGCGTGATGTAGAGCACGATGCCTCCAAGTACCTGCCCCTGTCTGACAGCCTGGTAGAGCACAATGTTCTGCGGGAATCGCGAGTGCAGCAGCTCTATCTCCTGCAAGGAGTGGACGGGCTTCACGCCGTACTTGCTGCCCAGATTGTCGGTCAACAGCTGCCAGAAGTCGGCGTAGCTGTCGGAGCGCTCCACGGTGACGCCGGCCTCGGCAGCACGGACAATGCCACGCCGGCGCACCCGTTCCCAGCGCACATTGGCCTTCACGAAGATGCAGGTGGCAAAGTCGCGAGCCACCAATCTGGCGCGGCACTCATGGTAGAGCGCATACAGGTCTTCCTCGGCTGGCAGCCGGTGGTAGACCCAGGGCACGCACTTATAATGGACGTGGCGCAGGCCCTCAGCCCTCAGGCTGTCGTTCATGTCACGAAACAAGTCCACGGTCTGCACGGCGGTTAGCCGGGGACTCATGACGAGTCCGCCGTATGTCAGCCCCATGTGCGAGCAGAGCGTATCGCCCTTGACGTGCGCCGGGAGGACAGCCAGCAGGCGGCCGTCCGCGTAAAACATCAGCGAGTGGTCGGCAAAGCGGTCGGCGTGGTAGTCCATGTAGCGGCGGTCGAAGAGGAAAGTGCCGTTCTTCGACGCTGCCACGAATGCGTTCCACTCGTCGGACTTTTCGGCTGAGTATCTGACTATCTGGAACATCCTACGTATTTTAGGAACTCGTCGTAATCATAGATGTAGTCATCCTCCTCATAGTGGTCGGAGGCCAGAACCAGACAGACGGCCCCCGACGAGAAGTCGTCGAGCGTCCGCCACGTGTTGACCTCGATGACGAGCCCCTGCCACGGGTGGTTCAGCAGGACGGTCTGGCACTCGCGGCCGTTGTCAAGCGTCACGGTAAACGAACCGCTGAGTGCAATGACCAACTGTCGCAGCCGCTTGTGGGCATGTCCGCCACGGCTCTCGCCGCCGGGCACGTCGTACACCCAGTAGGCCCGCTTGATGTCGAACGGCACGGCCGAAAGCCCCTCGGCCACCGTCAGATTGCCCCGGGGGTCGGTAATCTTGGGCAGTTCTATGATTTCGCCTATCATTTCTTCATATAGGGTTCTGTGCCCAGGACAGTCTTGGCCAGACGCTTGGCCTTGTCGCGCAGGGCGTTGACATCGTCGCCGACCTCACCATAGCACAATACGACACCCATGCGACGACCCTTATGGGCCTCGGGCTTGCCGAAAATGCGGATGCGGGTGCGGTCTTCCTTCAGGGCCTCCTCGAAATTGTAGTCGAGCAGCGAACGGTCAACAGGTGTGGAAGCCTCCTTGGGCGACAGGATGACAGCCGAGGCACCGGCATGTTCCAGATGGATGGCAGGAATAGGCAGCCCCATGACGGCACGGAAGTGCAGCTCGAACTCGCTGAGGTTGGTCGTGTGGCCCAGCGTCACCATACCCGTATCGTGCGGACGGGGCGAGAGCTCGGAGAAGATGACCTCGCCCTGCCTGGTCAGGAAGAACTCGACACCCCAGATGCCGGCACCCGTCAGGGCCTTGGTCACCTGGTCGGCCATGTGCTGGGCCTGCTTCAGGGCCTCGTCGGAAATCTTGTAGGGCTGCCATGACTCACGATAGTCACCACCTTTCTGCACATGACCTATCGGGGGGCAGAACAGCGTGGGCCAGCCGTGCTGCTGGGTGACGGTGAGCAGGGTGAACTCAGACTCGAAGTCGATGAACTCTTCGATGATGACCTCCTTGACGTCGCCGCGTGAGCCTTCCATGGCCTCGCGGAAGGCCTGTTCCAGCTCGTCGTCGTTATGAACATAGCTCTGTCCGTGTCCGCTCGACGACATGAGTGGCTTTACGACGCAGGGGAACCCTATCTCGTCGGCGGCCTTGCGGAACTCTTCGAAGGTCTTGGCATAGAAGTACTTGGCCGTGCGCAGCCCGAGCTCCTTTGATGCCAGGTCGCGTATGGCACGGCGGTTCATGGTGTAGTTGACGGCACGTGCCGAGGGTACCACCTGTATGCCCTGCTCTTCGAACTGGAAGAGTCGTTCGGTGCGGATGGCCTCTATCTCGGGCACTATGATGTCGGGACGGTGCTTCCGCACTACTGCCTCGAGGGCGTCGCCGTCGAGCATGGAAAACACTTCGCGCTCGTCAGCCACCTGCATGGCGGGCGCATTGTCGTAACGGTCGCAGGCAATGACGTACTGTCCTGCGCGCATGGCGGCAATCACGAACTCCTTGCCGAGTTCGCCGCTTCCTAATAAAAGTATCTTTTTCATCTCCAATTAAATTTTTTACCCAAATGATATTTTAACGATTGGAAGCCCATGAATTCCAATCTTCCCAGACAACTGACAGATTGAAACACGGTTTTCAATTCCTCATAATTACTATACATCGGTTCTTCCACACTTATCACGAGTCTGTCGTCCTTGACAAGCCACAGGGAATCCTCGTCTCTAGACCCTAACTGACCATTGGATTTTTCCGTCACATAATAGAATCCATCAAAATCGGATATGGCATAGTAATGAACATTAAAAGGCCAAAACGTACGTTTCACCTCCATCTGCCCACGCCATACTGTGATTTTCTTATATGGAAGAAGGAATACGAGAAGCAGACTGCCAAAGAACAATACTTCAATTGCGCCTAATAAAACCATACCCCACCGTACCGGATTGCCATCAATCAGGTCTGAAAGAGAGGTTGCTACTCCAACAAACACTAAGAACAGCATAGAAACCAAGATACCATACAAACGTGACTTTTTATATTCAGATACAACTTCGGCATTGTCTCTTACAATGAAGCCTGACTTATCCTTAACGGCAATAGCTGCTTTTATCTCTTCAAAATTCAAGTATAAATTAGAGGCTATACTAACCTGCCGTTCTCCATTCTTAATCAACCTGAACACTTCTCTGTTTTTTCCATACTCACTCTGAGCATAGTCAAACTCTGCGAACCTGTAGAACCGTTTCCAGAATGGCAACAGCAGGTTTTGGACCTCTAATCCATCTGCAACAACGGTGATACGCTTTATGGAAGCCAGATAGAAAGCAGAAAAAAGTAAAGCAAATGCAATCCAAACAATTAACAAAGGCAAGATGGCACTCTTTAATAAGGGAACACCACATAAGGCAAGAACACCAAGTGCTATTTCAACAAGTGTCAGCCACACATACCTTTTATTTAATTGAGAGGTTACCATCTACTGACTAACGGTTATTGTACATCTTCTCGTAGTACTTCTGGTAGTCGCCTGAGGTGACGTTGTCGAGCCAGTCCTGGTTGTCGAGATACCAGCGGACGGTGCGCTCTATGCCCTCCTCGAACTGGAGGGAGGGCTCCCATCCGAGCTCGCGCTGCAGCTTCGACGAGTCGATGGCGTAGCGCAGGTCGTGGCCGGCACGGTCGGTGACGTAGGTGATGAGGTCCATGTCTTCGCCCTCCTTGCGCCCAAGGAGTCGGTCAACGGTCTTGATAAGCACCTTGATGATGTCGATGTTCTTCCACTCGTTGAAGCCACCGATGTTGTA
>DEWO01000142.1:3942-8276 GCA_002363695.1 Prevotella sp. UBA3208 | reverse complement strand
AAGGTCATTATCATCTGCCAGGGTATGCGGTGCAAGGTCCTCATGCCCATGGGTGGCGGGTATGCTCATGTCGCTCAACGTCTCCACTCGCCATAAGAGATAGCAGTTTAGTACGATGCAGACAGCCTGCATGACATATGGATAAGCTGGTCCGTCATCGCTAAACTCATAGAATACGTACACAAGTAGGATGATGGCCAGCACCACGAAACTCTGCCACACCTCCTTGTTTTCCAGGTCGGCATAGTTGTCGCGCAGCCAGCGCCCGTATCGTCTTACCTCGCGTACCATATATATAATTAAGCCAAAAGTCAGCAACACGACATAGGCATATATAATCGGATATAAAGCAGAGCTATGCTTGACAATGCAGATCGCCATTCCTAAAGCAATTGGTGCCGTCAACACGCAGATGGGCCACAGCGGACGCCTACGGTCTTGCAGCATGACAAGCAATATGGCTATCGATAGGGGAAAGATCGTCAAGTTGTCCAGCATACCGCCTATCAGTTCGATAGACAGTATGTCGTCGCTGGAGCTAAGGAAAAACAACGGCATATACCACACATGACTCAGGGCTATGGAGACTAAGAACACCCCAGTCCATCGGCGCAAGCGTACTGGCGGGGTGATGTCAATTGCAAAGGCATTAGCCTTGCTGAACAGCAGATAACAGCCGGTCAGCAGAGCCATGGTCGCCACCGCTGAATATAATATAGTAAAGAGGATATCTCCCCGTATCTGATCGTACATAAAGCGACAACAATTCTATTTAGTATGGTACAAAAAAATAAAACATCTTCATATGGAGGCTGCAAAAATACGAATTAAAAATGAAACGACAAAATAAAACAATGAGATAAAAACAATCGTTCTTTGACATCGTGGCACAGAAATGAGGAGAAAAGTTTGGAACTATCGATAATTTGGGCTACGATGCTTCCGGCTGAATAGCGAGGGAAGTGCCCGTGTCAGAGTGAAGAGGCTGCTCGAAGACCATCTGGCCGGCGGATAACAGAAGAAAGGTTGCGCTCTTGTGAGTGCAACCCTTCTTTGTCTGTCTGCGGGGCTTACTCGTAGTGTGTGTCCAGGTAGGTGACGTGGGTGACGAGGTACTCCTCGATGCCGTGCTTGCCGTCGGCACCGCCGATGCCGCTCTTCTTCACACCGGCGTGGAAGCCCTGCATGGCCTCGAAGTGCTCGCGGTTGATGTAGGTCTCGCCGAACTCCAGTTCGCGGGCCACGCGGGCAGCCGTGTCAATGTCTTTGGTGAAGACGCTGGATGCCAGTCCGTATTCGCAGTCGTTGGCCCACTCGATGGCCTGCTGAATGCCGTCAAACTCGACCAGCGGAATCACGGGTCCGAAGGTCTCCTCATGGATGATGTCCATCTGCTGGGTGCAGTTGTCGAGCACGGTGGCAGCATAGAAGTAGCCCTTGTCGCCAACGCGGTGACCGCCGCAGAGCAACTTGGCTCCCTGGCTGATGGCACGGTTCACCTTCTCGGTGACAGCCTCCAGGGCGCGGGCCTCTACCAGCGGGCCCATGTCAACGGTGTGGTCCTTGCAGACGTCGCCCACACGGACTGCCTCCATCTTCTTGACCAGAATGTCGGTGAACTCCTTCTTGACGGCCTTGTCGACGTAGACGCGCTCGGCATTGTTGCAAATCTGTCCGTTGTTGCCGATGCGGCTGTCCACAATCCACTGGGCTGCCTTCTCCAGGTCGGCATCCTTGCAGACAATGGCCGGGGCCTTGCCGCCCAGTTCGAGGCTGACCTTGGTGATATTCTTCGCTGCGGCTGCCATGATGCTCTCGCCGGCACCTACGGAACCCGTCACGCTGACAATGTCAATCTTGGGCGAGCCGGCCATCTCGTTGCCGATGACGCTGCCCTTGCCGGTGACGATGTTGATGACGCCCTTGGGCAGTCCCACCTTGTCGACGACCTCGCCGAAGACGGTACAGTTCTCGGGGGTCAGCTGCGAGGGCTTGATGACGATGGTACAGCCGGCAATGAGGGCGGCACCGGCCTTGCGGGCTATGAGGAAGAAGGGGAAGTTCCAGGGCAGGATGCCTGCTACGACACCGATGGGCTTCTTGGCGAGGAAGATGGTCTCGTTAGGACGGTCGCTGGGGATGATTTCGCCCTCGATGTGGCGGGCAAAAGAGGCCATGTAGTCGAAGTACTCGGCTGTGACATCCACCTCGACGGTTGCCCAGGTCAGGGTCTTGCCCTGCTCGCGCATGATGATGTCAATGAACTCCTCGCGGCGCTCGCGGATGCCGTTGGCCAGCTTCTTGAGCCATGCGGCACGCTCGACGGCGGGCGTCTTGGCCCACTGTTTCTGGGCACGGCGTGCAGCGTCCAGTGCACGGTTTACGTCTTCGATGGTTCCTTCCGGCTGGCGAGAGATTACTTCCTCTGTCGAGGGGTTCAGCACGTCAATCCACTGGCCGTTGCTGCTCTGGCAGAACTGGCCGTCAATGTACATTTTTAGGTCTTTCATACGCAATAGTTTTAGTAGTTTAGTGTATAATGATTGTTGTTTAGGATAAAAGTATCTCGGGGATGACACCCGGGATACTTTATAGAGTATGCTGTTTTAGAGCAGGTTGTCCTTCTCGATGTCCTTGAAGTACTTGTAGGTAGACACCTTCAGCTCGTCGGTGGCAGGCTCGTCGGCAACGATGATGCCGTGCTGGTGCATCTGCAGGGCCGAGATGGTCCACTCGTGGGTGACAGCACCCTCAATGGCAGCCTTCAGGGCACGGGCCTTGTGGTGGCCGTTGACCAGAATCATGACCTCGCGGGCATCCATCACGGTGCCTACGCCAACGGTCAGTGCCAGCTTGGGCACCTTGTTGACGTCGCCCTCGAAGAAGCGACTGTTGGCAATGATGGTGTCCGTCGTCAGGGTCTTCACACGGGTGCGAGAGGTGAGCGACGAGTAGGGCTCGTTGAAGGCAATGTGTCCGTCAGGACCAATGCCTCCGATGAAGAGGTCTATGCCGCCAGCCTCGCGAATCATCTCCTCATAGTGTGCGCACTCGGCAGCCAAGTCCTTGGCATTGCCGTTCAGGATGTGGATATTCTCTTTGGGGCAGTCAATATGGTCGAACAGGTTGCGGGCCATAAACGAGTGGTAGGACTCAGGATGCTCCTCGGGCAGATTGACGTACTCGTCCATGTTGAACGTCAGCACGTGCTTGAATGACACCCGGCCCTCCTTGTTGGCTTTTACCAGACAGGCGTACATCCCCTCGGGCGACGAACCTGTAGGCAGACCCAGTACGAAAGGCTTCTCGGCTGTGGGCTTGAAGGCGTTGATACGCTCAATGACGTGCTCGGCAGCCCATTGTGACATCTTCTGATAGTCGGATTCAATAATTACTCTCATAAGTCAAAAATAAAATGTTTGAGTTCGTTTTGTACGTTGTTTTGCGTGCAAAGATAGTGATTTTCTTTGAACTTTGAACTTTGATTTTTCAACTTTATGAGTTGCCAAAGTGTTAAATTTGCATAAAGAGCCGTCACAAAGGTCTGAGATGAAAGCTTAATGTTCAAAGTTTATTGTACCTTTGCCCCCATATTAATAAGGTATGAAAGAATTTGTCATCTCAGAAGTCAAGGCCGAGACAGCGGTTCTGGTGGGACTTATAACCCAGACGCAGGACGAAGCCAAGACGAAAGAATATCTCGACGAGCTGGAGTTTCTGGCCGATACCGCCGGGGCTGTCACCGTCAAGCGTTTTACACAGAAAGTACAGGGGCCCAGTCAGGTGACGTATGTCGGCAAGGGAAAACTCGAGGAGATTAAGCAATATATCAAGCAGCAGGAAGAGGCTGCCGATGACGATGAGACGGGCGAGACACAGCCCGTGGGTATGGTGATTTTCGACGATGAGCTGTCGGCTAAGCAGATTCGTAATATTGAGGCCGAGCTGAAGGTCAAGATTCTGGACCGCACGTCGCTCATTCTCGACATCTTTGCCATGCGTGCCCAGACGGCTGAGGCCAAGACACAGGTTGAACTGGCCCAGTATCGGTATATGCTACCCCGCCTGCAGCGCTTGTGGACTCACCTGGAACGTCAGGGTGGCGGCTCTGGTTCGGGTGGCGGCAAGGGCTCGGTAGGCTTGCGCGGTCCTGGTGAAACCCAGTTGGAGATGGACCGCCGCATCATCCTGCACCGTATTACCTTGCTGAAGCAGCGTCTGCAGGAGATTGACCAGCAGAAGACTACGCAGCGCAAGAATCGCGGACGCCTGATTCGTGTGGCATTGGTGGGCTATACGAACGTTGGAAAGTCTACCATGATGAACCTGCTGGC
>DEWO01000142.1:2689-3892 GCA_002363695.1 Prevotella sp. UBA3208 | reverse complement strand
AAGAGCGACGTCTTTGCCGAGAACAAGCTGTTTGCCACTCTGGATACAACCGTGCGGAAGATGGTCATAGACAACCTGCCTTTCCTGCTGGCTGATACGGTGGGATTTATCCGTAAGCTGCCTACCGACCTGGTTGATTCGTTCAAGTCCACGCTTGATGAGGTGCGCGAGGCAGACCTGCTGGTACATGTGGTAGACATCTCGCACCCCGACTTCGAGGAACAGATTAACGTGGTTGAGAAGACGCTGGCTGACCTGGGGTGTGCCGACAAGCCGTCAATGCTGGTGTTCAACAAGATTGATGCCTACACATGGACCCCTCAGGACGAGGACGACCTGACGGAACCCACGAAGGAGAACATCTCGCTGGACGAGCTGCGCCGTACGTGGATGGCTAAGATGCAGGGCGACTGCCTGTTCATCTCGGCCAAGAACAAGGAGAATATCGACGAGCTGCGCCAGGTGCTCTATCAGCGGGTTCGCGAGTTGCACGTACAGAAGTATCCCTACAACGACTTCCTTTATAACGTAGAAGAATAGTGTTATCATTTATACATTACTTATGGGAGAATACAGACAACTGACACAAGAAGAAATCAATGTGCTTGAGAGCCACAGCTGTTGGGCCGAGAATTGGGAAAATGTTCAGGTTGCCGAGGCGTTTTCGCCTTACGGCTTCCACCGGGTGGTGTTCTATGGCGACATCCGCTTGGGAGTTTTTGAGAAGCAGGTGGAGGTGACCAGCGGGTTCACCAAACATGCAGGCATCAACGACGCTACCCTGAGGAATGTCACCGTTGGCGACAATTGCCTTATCGAGAAGGTGGGAAACTTTATCAATAATTATACGATTGGTGACGACTGCTACATCTCGAATATCTGCACCATGGAGACTACCGAGGGTGCTACCTATGGTGAGGGCCATCTGGTCTCTGTCCTGAACGAGATGGGCGACGGCAATGTCATGCTCTTCCACGACCTGAACTCCCAGCTGGCAGCTTTCATGGTCAAGCATTTCAAGGATAAGCAGTTGAAAGACAATATCATGCGACTCATCAACGAGGAGATTCGCTTCACACAACCCGAGCGCGGAACCATTGGCAATGGGGTGAAGATTATCAATACGAAGGAAATCACCAATACCGTGGTGAAGGACGACTGCGAAATCAGCGGCGCATCACGCCTTTCGGATTGTACCATCCT
>DEWO01000142.1:0-2569 GCA_002363695.1 Prevotella sp. UBA3208 | reverse complement strand
GGCTGTTCTATCACGAACAGTGTCAAGATGCAGGACTGTTTCGTGGGAGAAGCCTGCCAGATTACCAATGGATTTACGGCTGAAGCCAGCGTGTTCTTCGCCAACTCCTACATGGCCAATGGCGAGGCTTGTGCTGCGTTCTGTGGACCGTTCTCGGCGTCACACCATAAGAGTTCCCTGTTGATTGGTGGCGAGTTCTCGTTCTACAATGCCGGTTCGAATACCAACTTCTCCAACCATGCCTACAAGATGGGTCCCATGCACTATGGAACTTTAGAGCGAGGCTCGAAGACCGCCTCTGGGGCCTATGTGCTGATGCCGGCAAACATCGGTGCTTTCTCAGTCTGTTTCGGCAAGCTGATGAATCACCCAGACATGCGCTGTCTGCCCTTTGCCTACCTCATGGCTTACGGAGAGACCATGTATATTGTGCCCGGACGTAACATCACTACCGTAGGACTCTATCGTGACATCAAGAAATGGCCCAAGCGTGACAAGCGAGCCGCCTCGTGCCGGAAGTCGGTTATCAACTTCGACTGGCTGTCGCCGTTTACCGTGGGCGAGATTGTGGAGGGCAAGAAGATTCTGGAGTCACTGCAACGCGCCGGTGGCAAGAACGTGTCGTCATACAATTTTCAGGAGTACATCATCAACGCCTCGTCACTGAAGAAGGGTATCAAGTATTATGATATCGCCCTCCGCATCTATATGGGGGCTGTGCTGAAGCGTGCCGTGAAAGAAGGATTCTTGGGTAAGCCTACTTCTGATACAGGACTTGGGAAATGGATAGACCTGTCAGGACTCTTGCTGCCGGTCAGTGAGGAGCAGCGCCTGATTGAGGATATCAAGAACGGCAATGTAGAGAGCATCCATGATGTGCTGAACCGTTTCTACGAGATTAACGACCATTATCGGGAGTATCAGTGGGCCTGGACCTACAAGATGATACTCGACTACTATGGACTTGACGAGCTCACCGATTCTGCCATGCAGCGCATCCGCGAAGACTATGTCCGTGCCCGTCGGGCATGGATTGCCGAAATCCGCAAAGATGCCCAGAAGGAGTTTGCCATGGGCGACGTCGAGCAGGAAGTGTTTGACGACTTCATATCGAAGCTTGATCATGAAATAGATTACGAAGATTAAATGAAATAAAAAAAGAGAATAAGATGAAATCATTATTGCTGACTTGCCTGCTGGCGCTCGGGATGACCGCTCAGGCGAAAGACTACAAGTACGAGACGGTTCAGGGCGACCTGACGAAGACCCGCATCTATACGTTAGACAACGGGTTGAAGGTGTACCTTTCTGTCAATAAGGACAAGCCTCGTATTCAAACCTATATTGCCGTGCGAACGGGTTCCAAAAACGACCCCGCAGAAACAACGGGCTTGGCTCACTATCTGGAGCACCTGATGTTCAAGGGTACCAAGCAGTTCGGTACTACCAACCCAGAGGCTGAGGCTCCCTTGCTCGACCAAATTGAGCAGCGCTACGAAGTCTACCGCAAACTGACCGACCCTGCAGCACGCCGTCAGGCCTACCACGAGATAGACAGTGTGTCGCAGGTGGCTGCCCGGTATTTCATTCCCAACGAGTATGACAAGCTGATGGCGGCCATCGGTGCTCAGGGGACGAATGCCTTCACTTCGAATGATGTCACCTGCTATACGGAAGACATTCCTTCGAACGAGATAGAGAACTGGGCCAAGATACAGGCCGACCGTTTCCAGCACATGGTGATTCGTGGTTTCCACACGGAGCTGGAAGCTGTCTACGAGGAGTATAATATGTACCTGACGGACGACGGCGACAAGATATTCAGTGCCCTGGGCAAGAAGCTGACTCCCACGCACCCCTATGGAACGCAGACCACCATCGGCACGCAGGAACATCTGAAAAATCCTTCTATCACGAATATCAAGAACTATTTTAAGAAGTGGTATGTGCCTAACAATGTGGCTGTCTGTATGGCTGGCGACTTTGACCCCGACAAGACCGTGGAAATCATTGACCGTTATTTTGGTCAGTGGAAGCCTGCTGCCGACGTGTCACAGCCTGTCTTCCCGAAGCAGCGTGTGCTGACAGCCCCTGCCGATACTACCATCATAGGCCAGCAGGCCGACCAGGTCTGGATGGGATGGCTGGCCAAGAAAGCTTGTGACCTGCAGTGCGACACCCTTGCAGTCATTGAAGACTTGCTGAGCAATGGCAAGGCAGGCATCTTTGACCTGAACCTGAACCAGCCGATGAAGGTGCAGGGCGCACAGGGTGGGGTACAGACCCAGCAGGACTATTCGACATTCCTTTTGGTGGGTATGCCTAAGCCCGGCCAGTCGTTGGAAGAGGTACGCTCGCTGATGTTGGCAGAGATTGATAATCTGAAGAAGGGCAACTTCTCTGACGATCTGCTGCCTTCTGTCATCAATAACAAGAAGCTGAACTATCAGCGTGCGCTCGACAACAATATGTGGCGTGTGCGCCAGCACATGAATGCTTTTATCAATGGTAAGTCCTGGCAGCAGCAGACCGGCCAGATTGACCGTATCTCCAAGATGACTAAGCAGCA
>DEWO01000031.1 GCA_002363695.1 Prevotella sp. UBA3208 | reverse complement strand
TCTTTGCTAAAGTAAGTAAAACAAGAAAGTAAACAAATGAGAAAACTTAGATCAATATTCCTGATTGCAGCACTGCTCTGCCTGTCGATTCCGATGCAAGCGGAAGAGAAGGAGGGTGGGGTGAACCTGAAGGAGATATTGTTCGGTCACGTACAGGACAGCTACATGTGGCATGTTACCGACTTTGCCGGCAAGCCCGTGATAATCCATCTGCCCATGATATTCTACTCGGAGCACTCTGGCTTCCATGTGCTTTGCTCGTCACAGTTCGAGCATGAGCCCAATGCGGAGCTGCTGCGTGCCGGAGAGGGTTCGGCAGAGGGTTTCTACATTCAGGGTGCTGAGGACGAGAAGGGGTGCATTGTGGAGCGTGTAGGCAGCGAGCTGGTGCCCGTTTGCTTCGATATCAGCATCACCAAGACGGTGCTGGTGCTCTTCATCAATGCCGTGCTGCTCGTGCTGTGTATCCTGACGGCAGCCCGCTGGTGCAAGAAGCACAAGGTGGACGACCCTGCCCCGAGTGGATTCACAGGACTGATTCACATGTTCGTGATGGCTGTGTATAACGATATGATTAAGCCCTCGTTGGACGATGAGGCGCCCAAGTATGCGCCCTACCTGATGACGTGCTTTTTCTTCATCTTTATCACCAACATCATGGGTGTGATGCCGTTCCCGCCGGGTGGCGGCAACCTGACCGGCAATATTACGTGTACGATGTTCCTGGCACTCTGCACGTTCCTCATCGTGAACGTGACGGGTACGAAGGCATACTGGAAGGAAATCTTCTGGGGCGATGTTCCCATGTGGCTCAAGTTCCCAGTTCCCCTGATGCCTTTCATCGAGTTCTTCGGCATCTTCACGAAGCCCATTGCGCTGATGATCCGACTTTTTGCCAACATGTTGGCAGGTCACGTCATAGCCATTTCGCTCTCGTGCATCATCTTCATCATGTTCGCCCTCGGTGGCGTGATGGGTAATGTGCTGGGCACGGTGATGACCCCTGTGTCAGTGTTCCTGAGCATCTTCATGATGTTGCTCGAGGTGCTGGTATGCTACATTCAGGCGATGGTGTTTACCATGCTGTCGGCGGTGTTCATCTCTATGTCGCACGTTAAGGAGCATCACGCATCATAATACTAAAACTCAAAGTATTAAGATAAAAGTTTAAAGTAAAATATTAACAACTAAAACATTTTAAGATTATGATTTCATTATTATTAGCAGCAGATGCACTCGCAAAGCTCGGTGCTACTGTAGGTGGTGGTTTGGCAGTTATCGGTGCAGGTATTGGTATCGGTCGTATTGGTGGTCAGGCAATGGACGCTATGGCTCGTCAGCCGGAGAAGATGGGCGGCCTGCAGTCGTCAATGATTCTGGCAGCAGCCCTCGTTGAGGGTGCTACGTTCCTGGCACTGGTGATTTCTATTCTTGCACTGTTTGTATAATCCTCAGACTACCAGCGTATGTCACTGATAACCCCTGATTTTGGACTATTCTTCTGGATGACCGTCGTCTTCCTCGTGGTCTTCTTCATCCTGTGGAAGTATGGCTTCCCTGTGATAGTGAAGATGGTTGACGAGCGCAAGGCCTTCATCGATGAGTCTTTGAAGAAGGCTCACGAGGCCAATGAGCGACTGGCCAATATCCAGAAAGAAGGTGAATCCATCTTGCAGGAGGCACGCGAAAAGCAAGCCCAGATACTGAAGGAGGCTGCCGAGACGCGTGACGCTATCGTAGAGAAAGCACAGGATAAGGCCCGTAGTGAGGGCGCCCGACTCTTGGACGAGGCGAAAGCCGCCATTGAACAGGAGAAGAAAGCCGCTATTGCGGACATCCGCCGGCAAGTAGCTACGCTGAGCGTTGAAATCGCCGAGAAGGTTCTCAAGCAGAACCTCAAGGACGACAAGTCGCAGATGGATTTGATTGACCGTATGCTGGATGAAGTTTCTGTGAAGTAATAAGAGTTGCGTATGGATATTGGAGTAATATCGATGAGATATGCGAGGGCACTTCTGAAAAGTGCTACCGACGCTAAGCTGGCGGACACCGTCTATCAGGAGATGATGACTGTGGCCAAGAGCTATGTTGACGTACCCGCATTGCGCAAGACGATAGACAATCCCATGCTCTCTAAGGACAAGAAGGAATCGCTGCTGACAGTCGCCGCTGGCGAGAATCCCAGTGCACTGACCAAGGCATTCATTGCTCTTGTCCTGAAGGAAGACCGTGAGAACGTAATGCAATTCATGGCCAACTCGTACGTCACGCTTTACCGCAAGCAGAAGAACGTCATCCGTGGCAAGCTGACCACCGCTGCCCGCGTCTCAGCCGAGACAGAGCAGAAGATGCGACAGATGGTGGAGAGCAAGACTAATGGTACTGTGGAGTTTGAGACGGAGGTGAATCCCGACATCATCGGTGGGTTCATTCTGGAGTACGACACGTTCCGCATGGACGCCAGTGTCAAGTCAAAACTCAACAGCATTCTCAACACCTTGAAAAGGTAAACAAGTAAAAAGGTAAACAAGTAATTATGTCAGATAAAATTAAACCAAGCGAAGTATCCCAGGTGCTGCTCGAACAGCTGAAGGGCATCCAGAATGCCGAACAGTTTGACGAGGTAGGTACCGTGCTGACCGTCAGCGACGGTGTGGCCCGCATCTACGGACTCCGCAATGCCGAGGCCAACGAGCTGCTCGAATTTGAGAACGGCACCATGGCCATCGTGATGAACCTGGAGGAAGACAACGTAGGTTGTGTGCTTCTCGGCACCACGTCAGACATCAAGGAGGGTATGGTGGTGAAGCGTACCAAGCGTATCGCTTCTATTCGCGTCAACGACAATATGCTGGGACGTGTCATCAATCCGCTGGGGCAGGCTGTCGACGGCAAGGGCGATATTGACCTGAAGGATGCTTTTGAGATGCCGCTGGACCGTAAGGCACCAGGTGTAATCTACCGTCAGCCGGTGAAGGAGCCCCTGCAGACTGGTCTGAAGGCCATCGACTCGATGATTCCTATCGGTCGTGGACAGCGTGAGCTGATTATCGGCGACCGCCAGACAGGTAAGACTGCCATTGCCGTGGACACCATCATCAACCAGAAGAGTTTCTATGAGGCCGGCAAGCCCGTGTATTGTATCTATGTAGCCATCGGCCAGAAGGCCAGTACCGTTGCAACCCTGGTGCAGACGCTGAAGGAGCATGGTGCTATGCCTTATACCATCGTGGTAGCTGCTACGGCTGCTGACCCTGCTGCCATGCAGTACTATGCACCGTTCGCAGGTGCTGCCATCGGTGAGTACTTCCGCGACCGTGGTCTGCCCGCACTGGTTGTCTATGATGACCTGTCAAAGCAGGCTGTGGCCTACCGTGAGGTGTCGCTGATTCTGCGTCGTCCTTCCGGACGTGAGGCTTACCCTGGTGACGTGTTCTATCTGCACTCTCGTCTGTTGGAGCGTGCAGCCAAGATGAATGAGCAGCAGGAGGTAGCTGAGCAGATGAACGACCTACCCGCGTGCATGAAGGGCCACGTCAAGGGTGGTGGCTCGCTGACCGCTTTGCCTATCATCGAGACACAGGCTGGTGACGTGTCGGCATACATCCCGACGAACGTGATTTCTATTACCGACGGTCAGATATTCCTGGAGTCAGACCTCTTCAACCAGGGTTTCCGTCCCGCTATTAACGTAGGTATCTCGGTATCTCGTGTGGGCGGTTCGGCACAGATCAAGTCTATGAAGAAGGTGGCTGGTACTTTGAAGATTGACCAGGCTCAGTATCGTGAACTGGAGGCTTTCTCGAAGTTCTCTTCGGATATGGATGCCGTGACAGCTATGACGCTCGACCGCGGTCGTAAGAACAACCAGCTGCTCATCCAGCCTCAGTACAGCCCCATGCCCGTAGGCGAACAGATTGCTATCCTCTATTGTGGTGTGCATGGACTGATGCGTGAGGTCCCCATTGATAAGGTACGCGAATGCCAGAACCAGTTCCTTGACAAGTTGCGCAACAGCGCTCCCGAAGTCATTGAGACGCTGGCAGCAGGAAAGATTGACGACGCTACGACCCAGAAGATTGAGGCTGTCATGGCCGACATCGCCGGAACGTATAAAAACTAAGAGCCTATGCCAAGCCTGAAAGAAATTAAAGGCCGCATCGCCTCGGTCAACAGCACGCGAAAGATTACTTCTGCCATGAAGATGGTGGCCAGTTCGAAGCTGCACCATGCGCAGGTGGCTATCCAGAACATGCTGCCCTATGAGACGTTGCTTGAGCATATCCTCAAATCGTTCCTCGCTGCCGAGGCAGAAGCACAGACCGTATTCGATCAGGAGCGTCCCGTCAAGCGTGTCGCTCTGGTGGTATTCTCCAGCAATTCGTCGCTCTGCGGTGGTTTCAATGCCAACGTCATCAAACTGCTGCAGCGCACCGTCTCAGCCTATACAGAGGAACTGGGACAGGGTAGTGTGGAGATTTATCCCATAGGTCGCAAGGTGGCCGAGAAGGCTCGCAAGCTGGGGTATGACGTGAAAGGCGACTTTGCCGACCTCATCGACCATCCCAACGTGCAGAAGTGCATTGACATAGCTATGGAGCTGGGTACCAAGTTTGCCGACGGCGAGGTGGACCGCGTAGAACTGATTTATCACCACTTCAAGTCAGCCGGTTCGCAGATTCTGACCAACAAGCAGTTCCTGCCTATCGACCTGGAAGCCGAATTGGGACGTGACCACGAGCGCGACCTGACCAGTACCATTACCACGAAGAAGGCTCAGGACTATCTGCGCAAGAATCGTCGCAAGAAGGAGGTCAAGGAAGGCGAGGTGGTTCCGCTGAACGACAACTTCATCGTGGAGCCGGACATGGATACCGTGCTCACGCAGTTGTTGCCGAAGATGGCTCATCTGATGCTCTACACGGCTCTGCTGGATAGCGTGGCATCTGAGCATGCTGCCCGTATGGTTGCCATGCAGACGGCTACTGATAATGCGGACGAACTGTTGCGTCTGCTGAACCTGCAGTATAACAAGTCACGTCAGCAGACTATCACCTCTGAATTGCTTGATATTGTAGGCGGAAGCGTGAACAACTGACGTATCTGAAACACGATAAAGAGGGTTGTATTGTCAACGTCAAGACAATGCAACCTTTTTTTATTTCTTCTTGGCGGTCAACTTCTTGATGCGCCGTTGGGCCTCAAAGGCATCGGGATAGAGGTCGAGGGCTTTCTGATAGTTGCGGATAGCGGCATCGTCCATGTGCTCTTGTTCACACTCTTTACCCAGCAGGACATACTCGGCTGCAAGCCGCTTCAGCATGTCATCACGGCGATGAATCTCTGTTTCGAGCTCTTGAATGTGGTTCTGCTGACGGGTGATGATGCCCAGTTTCCGGCGGATGAAGCGTTGTACATGGGGCTGCTCAATATCGTAGCGTG
>DEWO01000107.1:2800-11419 GCA_002363695.1 Prevotella sp. UBA3208 | reverse complement strand
AAGGCCCAGCGCCAGCTCATCAAGCAGGAGATAGACCGCATAGGCTACGACGTGCAGGCCGACGACGAATCGAAGACCCGGACGGTGATGGATATGTTACGCAAGGTACCCATGGTCACCGTTGATGGCGAGGATAACATTCTGGTGAAAGGCAACTCCAACTTCCGCGTCTACAAGAACGGCCACTACGACCCCAACCTGTCGAGAAACGCCAAGGAAGTGCTGCGGGCCATGCCTGCCACGATGGTCAGGCGCATCGAGGTCATCACCGATCCGGGCGCCCGCGAAGATGCCGAAGGCGTGGATGCCATTCTGAACTTGGTCATGATGGACGGCTCGAAGTTCGCAGGCATCACGGGTGTCGTATCGGGCACTTACAATTCGCTGAACAATCCCAACCTCTATGCTTCGCTGACGGGACAGGCAGGGCCGCTGGTGCTCTCGGTAGACTATGGGTACGGAGGCATGTCGTCGAAGAATACGGAGAACCGTTCGGAGACCGACCGCACCTTCTTGGAGACGGGCAATCGCCAATATGCCTATCGCGACGGCAGCAATCCCGGTGGCCTGCACTATGCCAACCTGAATGCCAGTCTTGACATCGACACGCTCAACCTGCTGTCAGCCTCGTTTGGCGGCTACTTCTACAAACTGAACGTGAAGGGCGACGGCACCACCAAGATGTACGGCACTGACGGCAGTCTGCTCTACGGTTATGACAACCACTACTGGATGCCGGGCTACAGCCACCACTCATGGAACGGACGGCTGGACTATCAGCATAAGACGCGTCGGAAGGGCGAGCGACTCACTCTCTCGTACATGCTCGCCCTGACGCGCCAGCATACCGACCAGGAGGACACCTACTCGGCCTTGCAGAACGTACCCTTTGCCTATAGCCATATCTTGCGCTCTGAGCGGGAACGCTTTACCGAGCACACCCTGCAGGCCGACTGGCTGCGCCCGTTGGGCGGAGGACACCAACTGGAGGTCGGAACCAAATATATTGACCGCAACAACAACAGCCATAGCACACAGGACTTCTATGGCGGACAGGTCCCGACGGATAATGCCTTCGACCATGTAACCCGCGTGCTGGGACTCTATGCCGACTATATCTACAACAGTGCCAAGTGGTCGGCCCGTGCCGGTCTGCGTTACGAGTACAGCTACATGAAGGGCCGCTATCCCGACGGCAAGGGTACGGAATTCGACAGGCATCTGGGCGACTGGGTGCCGCAGGCCTCCCTGAAATACCAGCTGACAGAGGCACAGTCGCTGAAGCTGAACTACACCACCAGCATCAACCGCCCGGGCATCTCCTACCTCAATCCCGCAACATCTTCGTACCCCAACGTCGTGCAGCAGGGTAATCCCCGGCTGGTCAGCGCTCACTCGCAAAGCCTGTCACTCGCCTATATGTATATCGGTCGGCGGCTGACACTCCAGCTGACTCCGGGCTATCAGTTCTCCAACGGTGGCATCACCTCGGTGCAGACTGCCAGCAATGATGTGCGCTACGTCTCTTACGGTAACGTCCAGCGCTACCGCCGATTCTCCTTTGAGCAGTATGTCCAGTGGCGTCCCTTTGATGCGACTACCATTGTGGTGAACAACACCGTGCGCTACCTGTATCATGCCAATCCGAACCAGGGCTTTACAAACCTTGGGTGGTCTGACTATTACTATGTGAACCTGTCGCAGAAGCTGCCGTGGAAGCTCTTGCTCTATGTGAGTGCTTTCGGCACCATTGGGCACACGCCGCAGAATGTCTATTACACGCAGCACTCATGGATGGGTTATTATGTGTCGTTGCAACGCTCTTTCCTGAAGGACGACCGGCTGACGGTGCGCCTGGGTGCCAATGCGCCGTTCGGCCGCTTCCGTGCATTCGTCAACGAGAGCGTCAACGGCGACTACCGCGACCTGTCTACCTCGTGGAACCGTGCCCGTTCGCTGAGTCTCTCTGTCACCTATCGTTTCGGTTCGTTGAAGACCAGTGTCAAGAAGGCCGAACGCACCATTGAGAACGACGATGTGGTAGGTGGAATCAAGAAAAGTAACTGATGATGGCGGATAATTCGTAATTATTTCGTACCTTTGCGCCCGCAATTGCTTGTGATTCAATAGATGAGATTAAGACAATACCTGCTTTGGGGCGCTTGGATGGTGGCTGTGGCTACGTGGGCACAGACGGGTGTTACAGGTACTGTTAGTACCCGTGCCAACACGTTGGGAAGTACGGATGTAGAGGCTTCGCTGACGGGAAAGACCGGGCGGCTGGTTATCGCGGTGGAGGGCGGCTATGAGCGTCAGTCGAAGCGCGAGACGTGGACCGGCGAAGACCTGGATCGTACCATTCCCGAAATGGATGCCAGGCTGACGGACTACAAGGAGGACGAGGACCCGGTACATCAGTGGTGGGCCAAGTTGAGTGCCAGCTATGACCTCGACTCCTTGAACCTGCTGTCGGCTTCGCTGGGCGGCTTCCTACTGAAGCATGACATGCTGAACAACGGCTATGTGACAATTTTCAACCACGCTCCGGTTGAAACGCTCCCCTATGGCTATTGGGAGTCTTTGCCCAATCAGGGCTATCGCTCGTGGAACAGCAAACTGGACTATCAGCACCTGACCCATCGGCCGGGCGAGATGCTGACGCTGTCATACATGCTCTCCCTCTCACGTAAGAAGGAGGACACGCAGACCGACTATTTTGATGAGGACGGCAACTCGTTAGGAGAACTGCAGGACTTGGAGACCACCATCAATCGCTTCACGGAGCATACGTTCCAGGCTGACTGGGTGCGCCCGCTGGGTGGTGGGCACCAGCTGGAACTGGGAGCCAAGCATATCTATCGCTTTGACCACAGCCATTATGCAGATTATATCCTCGATGGGGGAACTGTCGAACAGACAAAACCCTACATCGACGATCCTCTGGAGCATGTCACCCGCGTGACGGGAGCCTACGCCGACTATTTTTTTCAGACGGCCCGATGGACCCTGCAGGCGGGACTGCGCTATGAACATACCTACTTGTTCAGCGACAATATGGACGAGGCGATAGAGAACTTTACGCACCATCAGAACCACTGGCTGCCACAAGCCTGCGTCACTTGGCGCCCCACTGACCGGCAGACGCTCAGACTGAGCTATGCCAGCAGCGTGCAGCGTCCCGGCATCCTCATGCTGAACTCTGCCATCACGGGCACCCCCACGATGTCGTACTTAGGCAATCCCAATCTGATAGCTGCCAACACATATTCCGTTGCGCTCGACTATCAGTTGGAAACACCCCGTCTGACGCTCCGTGTGACACCAGCCTTCAAGTGGGCCAACGACGGTCTGACGACGGTAGAGGAGAACTATGACGAAATCCGTGTGCAGATTTATGACAACGGCTTGCGCTACAGGAGTTTCCAGATAGGGCAGAATGTGCAATGGAAACCCTCTTCCACGACTGCCGTCCAGTTGGACAACACCATTGCCTATGCCTATAACAACCATACCAATCGAGGCTATACCAATGACAGTTGGACAGACGACTACAACGTGACCATCCGGCAGCAGCTGCCTTGGAAGTTGAACCTGACGCTGGGTGCCGAGGGACAGATAGGTCGCAAGGCTATTGATGCCTATTCCCGTATGCACTCCTGGTATAACTACCATGCTTCTTTGGAACGCTCGTTCCTCAAGGACGACCGCCTGACGGTATCGATTGATGCCAAGAATATCTTTAACCGGACGCTCAGCGTCACCAACTCCATCGTCAATGGCGACTTCTTCGAACGCAACATCGTCAGCCATCGCGGACGCCAGTTCAGCATCCGGGTAGCCTATCGGTTCGGATCGCTGAAGGCAAAGGTCAGAAAGGCCGAGCACACCATTGAGAACAACGACGAGATAGGGGGCATCTATGAGGAACATTGAACCTGAATCTTGAAACATGAAATATAAAGATCTTTTCATCGACTTCGACGATACGCTGTACGACACGCACGGCAATGCGGTGATAGCCCTGCGCGAACTGTTTGACGCCCTGCACCTGGAACGATGGTTCCCGGACCCAGACATCTTCTACGACCGCTACTGGGAGACCAATATTGACCTGTGGACACGCTACTCGAAGGGCGAGATTACACGCGACTATCTCATCGTCGAGCGCTTTCGCCGCCCGCTGAGCTATGGTGCAGGTCTGCCGCTCACTACGGACTTCTGCCTGAAGGCCAGCGACCTGTTTCTGGACTTCTGTTCCTCCAAGCCCGGTCTGGTGGACGGAGCCCGTCAGTTGATGGACTACCTGCGGAGTAGGGGCTACCGCCTGCATATGTGCTCCAACGGTTTCCATGAGGTGCAGTACAAGAAGTTGCGTGCCTGCGGTTTGCACGACCACTTCGACACCATCGTCCTCAGCGAGGATGCCGGAGCCAACAAACCCTCGCCTCAGTTTTTCGACTATGCCCTGCGACAGACCCGTGCCGACAAGGCCGCGACGCTGATGATTGGCGACAACTTCCAGACCGACATCCTCGGTGCCAAACGCTACGGACTCGACACCGCCTACTTCAATCGCTACCCCGAATATCCGGCCCCTGAACCTGTCACTTTCGAGCTAACAGCACTCTGCCAGTTGATGGAGATTTTGTGAAAAATAAAAGTTAAAAAAACTAAGGCGGCAGCATTTTCTTTACTCTTCGCTCGTCACTCTTCACTAAATTTCGTATCTTTGCACCTAATTTATGAAGAAATTAGTAGAACTCTATCGGCAATGGAGTGGGGAAGAGCCCCAGAACGTGGCCAAACTGTCCGGTGGCGGCAGCAATCGTGAGTACTATCGTATGACGGACGCCCAGGGTCGCATGGTGGTGGGCTGTATAGGTACCAGCCGCGACGAGAATCACGCTTTTGTCTATCTCTGCAAGCATTTCACCGACAGACAACTGCCCGTGCCTGAGATACTGGCTGTCAGCGATGACGAGTCACGCTATCTGCAGACCGACCTCGGCTCTACGTCTTTGTTTGACGCCATTCGTGGCGGACGCGAGGCGGGCGGACGCTATACCCTGAAGGAGCAGGAACTGCTGCGCCGCACCATCCGTGAGCTGCCTAACATCCAGCTGAACGGGGCTGAAGGTCTTGATTTTTCCAACTGTTATCCACAGCCCGCCTTCGATGCCAACAGCGTACTGTTCGACCTCAACTACTTTAAGTATTGCTTCCTGAAGGCTACCGAACTCGACTTCCACGAGCTGAAGCTCGAGGCCGACTTCCGCCTGCTGGCCAAGGACCTCACGTCGCCCGACGACAAGCAGGGCTTCCTCTATCGTGACTTCCAGGCACGCAACGTCATGCTCAATGCCGGGGGCAAGCCTTTCTTCATTGACTTCCAGGGAGGTCGCCGCGGACCTTACTACTATGATGTGGCGTCGTTCCTGTGGCAGGCTTCGGCCAAGTATCCCCATAAGCTGCGCCGCGAACTGGTGTACGAGTACTATCACGCCCTGAAGCAGTACACCGAGGTGCCTGCGCCTCATGCCTTCGTCGAGCGCCTGTCGCTCTTCGTGCTGTTCCGTCTGCTGCAGGTGCTGGGAGCCTATGGCTTCCGTGGCTACTTCGAGCGCAAGGCTCACTTCATCGAGAGCATTCCGCCTGCCATCCAGAATATGCGCGAGTTGCTCAGCGAACGCAACTTCCCCTATCCCTATCTGACCGAGGTGCTCACCAGGCTCACCGAACTGCCCCAGTTCCGGCAGACAGAGGCTACGGCACCCCGTGCCGACGGTTTCAAGACCACCGATCTGAATCCCTATAAGCCCCATCCGCAGGATGGTCCGGCTACGTTCTCTAAGTATGATGCCCAGGGCCCGCTGGTGGTGCGTGTCTTCAGCTTTTCCTATGGCAAGGGCATCCCTGAGGACGAGAGTGGCAATGGTGGCGGCTATGTCTTCGACTGCCGTTCCACCCACAATCCGGGCCGCTACGAGCCCTATAAGCAGCTGACAGGACTCGACGAGCCCGTCATCCGCTTCCTCGAGGACGATGGCGAGATACTGACCTTCCTCGACAGCGTCTACAAGTTGGCCGACGCCCATGTGCGCCGCTACATCCAGCGAGGCTTCACGTCGCTCATGTTCTGCTTCGGCTGCACGGGCGGACAGCATCGCTCCGTCTATAGCGCCCAGCATCTGGCTGAGCATATCCACGAGAAGTTTGGCATCGAGGTGCGCATCTGCCACCGCGAACAGAACATCACGCAAACCCTTTCCGCCCAATAATTAATCGTTCAGTCTCCAATGAAGCAGGCCCTGATACTCGCTGCCGGACTCGGCACCCGGCTGAAACCCCTCACAGACACCATGCCCAAGGCCCTGGTGCCGGTAGGAGGAACCCCGTTGCTCGATCGTAATATCCGGCGTTTGATGGACTTTGGCTACACCCGCTTTGTGGTCAACGTGCACCATTTCGCCCAGCAGATTCTGGACTATGTGGCCCGGCAGGACTATGCGCCGCTGGTGCGCTTCAGCGACGAGACGGAGCAGTTGCTCGAGACGGGTGGGGGACTGAAGCACGCCCAGGACCTCTTCGACCCCGATGAGCCCGTTCTCATCCACAATGTCGATATTCTGGACAATGTCGACTTCGACTGGTTCCGCCGTCAGCATCAGCCCGACGAGGACGCTGTGCTGCTGGTCAGCCGTCGCAAGACCAAGCGATACCTGCTCTTCGACAGTGCCATGCGGCTCATGGGGTGGAAGAACATCGAGTCGGGCGAGGTCAAGTCGCCCTTCCAGTGGCTGCGTGAGGCTGAGTTTACGATAGACGACAACCTCAAGGTCGTCCCGGCTGTTGAACATCCATCGTCGCTTCTCTCTAACCTATACGCTTTTGCCTTCAGTGGCATTCACAGCTTTTCGCCGCGTCTGTTTCCGCTGATGGAGCGTTTTCCCGACCGTTTCAGCATCATCGACTTCTACCTGTCCACCTGTCATCGCGCCCACATCGTGGGACTCGTCAAGAACGACCTCCGTGTCCTCGACGTCGGCAAGCTGGACTCTCTGGAACAAGCCGGGGAATTTCTGAAGTAGTAATCATTAAAGTTAAAATCATCAATAAATCCTATGCAACAGAAGATCATTATCCTGGATTTCGGTTCGCAGACCACGCAGCTCATTGGCCGTCGGGTGCGCGAACTCGATACCTTCTGCGAGATTCTGCCCTACAACAAGTTCCCCAAGGACGACCCCACCGTCATCGGTGTCATCCTGAGTGGCTCGCCCTACTCAGTGCACGACCCGGAGGCTTTCAAGGTTGACCTGTCGCAGTTCGTAGGCCGCATCCCCGTGCTGGGCATCTGCTACGGTGCACAGTTCATCTCGCACACCCTGGGCGGACGCGTCGAGAAGGCCGACTCCCGTGAGTACGGACGTGCCAACCTCGAGACCGTCGACACTGCCAATCCCCTGTTCCGTGGCTTCGAGCAGCACTCGCAGGTGTGGATGTCCCACGGCGACACCATCACCGCCATTCCCGATGGCTTCCAGGTCATTGGCTCTACGAAGGACGTCAAGAACGCCGCCTTTTGGTGTCCTCCTGGCACAGCGGCAGCCAATTCTTCACTCTCAACTGGAATTTGGGCTGTCCAGTTCCACCCCGAGGTGTTCCACACCCTGCAGGGCACCCAGCTGCTGAAGAACTTCGTCGTCGACATCTGCGGCTCGCGCCAGGAGTGGTCGGCAGCATCCTTTGTAGACAGCACGGTGGCCGAACTCAAGGCCCAGCTGGGCGACGACCGCGTCATCCTCGGACTCTCCGGCGGTGTAGACTCCAGCGTTGCTGCCGTCCTGCTCAACCGGGCCATCGGCAACCGCCTGACGTGTATCTTCGTCGATCACGGTATGTTGCGCAAGAACGAGTTCCAGCAGGTCATGGACGACTACAAGGTGTTAGGTCTGAACGTCATTGGCGTCGATGCCTCTGAGAAGTTCTTCAGCGACCTCGCCGGAGTCACCGACCCTGAACAGAAGCGTAAGATTATCGGCCGCGACTTCGTGGAGGTCTTTAATGCCGAGGCCAAGAAGATTACCGATGCCCGTTGGCTGGCACAGGGCACCATCTATCCTGACCGCATCGAGTCGCTTAACATCACCGGCAAAGTCATCAAGAGCCACCACAACGTCGGCGGACTGCCCAAGGAGATGCACCTGCAGCTCTGCGAGCCCCTGAAGTGGCTCTTCAAGGACGAGGTGCGCCGTGTGGGCCGCCAGTTGGGTATGCCCGAGCACCTCATCACCCGTCATCCCTTCCCAGGTCCCGGACTCGCCGTCCGCATCCTCGGTGACATCACCCCCGAGAAAGTACGCATCCTGCAAGATGCTGACGACATCTACATCCGCGGCCTGCGTGAGTATAAGGTACGCCTCTCTGGCGAGGAAGCCCGCAAGGTGCTGGCTGCCGGCGTGCCTGCCGACATGAAGGACGGCACCATCGAAGTGTCTCTCTACGACCAGATATGGCAGGCCGGTGCCATCCTGCTCTCCACCGTCCGCAGCGTGGGTGTCATGGGCGACGAGCGCACCTACGAGCATCCCGTAGCCCTGCGTGCCGTCACCTCTACCG
>DEWO01000107.1:1288-2746 GCA_002363695.1 Prevotella sp. UBA3208 | reverse complement strand
GTCACCTCTACCGACGCCATGACTGCCGACTGGGCTCATCTGCCCTACGACTTCATGGCCCGCGTCTCAAACGAGATCATCAACAAGGTCCGCGGCGTCAACCGCGTCTGTTACGACATCTCCTCCAAACCACCCGCAACCATCGAGTGGGAGTAGGAAAATCTCATCTTCCCTACTCATCTGAGTTTGAGCCACCGTCCGGGTCAGGGTCGGGGTCGCTGGTGTCCGAACCGCCTCCGGTGTTCGAGCCTCCGCCGGTGTTGCTGCCTCCACCGTTAGGGTCGGTCGTGGTCGGGTTGGTGGTGCTGCTACCCGTGTTGTCGTCGGTGCTGCCGCTGCCCTCGCTGTCCTCCACGTCGCCGCTGTCGCTGCTGGTCACGCGCTTCAGCACGTTGCCGTCCTCGTCCAGACAGGTAATCTGGATGCTGGTGTTCTTCAGCTCGTCCTTCAGCTCCACGTTCGGCGTGAAGATGATGCGGCGCACGCTGATGAGGGCGGTCTTCACCTCGTCCAGTTCCTCAACGGCCTTTGACCGTACACCGAAGCGAACGGTGCCCAGACCGGGCAGGGGGACACTGTGGCCCTCGGTAGCCCACGTGCGGATGACCTCACCGGCAGCATACCAGGCTGCCTTGATGACACCCTCGGAGATGCCGGAGTGGGTAGCGGCTTCCGAAAACACCTTCTTCTCCTGGATGGGTATGTATAGGTCGGGACGCATCACGAACTTCTTCACTCCAGGGTTCTTGCCGATTTTCAGCACTCGGCGCTGTGCTATCACTTTAATAGCCATGATTTTTTTTCTTTTTTTAGTCTGTTAATAATAGTTTTTTCATATCAGCCTTGACGTCATAGCAAGGACAGTCTTTGTGTACGCCGGGCAGGTCGCGGTGTCCCAGCACCTCAGCCGCGGGGAAACGCTTCATCAGGTCCTTGAGCAGCCGCCTCATCGATGCCTTCTGGGCCTCGGTGCGGGTGTCGGCGGGTTGTCCCCTCGCATTGTAGCCGCCCTCGTAGCATACCCCGATGGAGTGTCGGTTGTAGCCTACGGCATGTGCACCGACCAGCTGTTCGTGGCGCGTCTGGTAGGTCTTGCCGTCACGGGTGATGTAGTAGTGGTAACCCGTGAATCCGAACCGCTTGTCGTGGTCGCTGATGAGGGTAGTCACCGGGTACGGACGGTTGCAGCGCGTGGCCGAACAGTGGATGACTATCAGGTCAATCTTCCGCATACTAAAATCCTCCTCGGCAAGACTGTACGGCAATGGCGCCGGCAATACTGGTGATGATGGTGGCAAGCACCTGCAGCACCTTTTTGACTGTTGACCATGTGATTTTCTTCATACGCATTTACTTTTGTTTGATGGGTTAGACATAAGTTGAGGTTTGCTAGCTTCCTCTTGACAACTGCAAAGGTACGACATTTCGCAAGCGTGGTTTGGGGTTCAGGAGGTTTCG
>DEWO01000107.1:0-1151 GCA_002363695.1 Prevotella sp. UBA3208 | reverse complement strand
CCAGGGCGGGATTTAATGGTAATGGCTGCGGGCATTAATGGTAGCGCGGGCTACTATTAATGGCTGGCGGGCCGGGCATTAAATGCAGCGGCGGCGCTATTCGTCGATGTCGATGTCCAGACGCTCGGCGATGAGTTTCACGGCGCGGGGCGGCAGCATCCGGTCGCTGGGGCGCACACCCATAGCCTCCAGTTCCGGCCTCCAGGCACTGCACCACTTCATCAGCGTTGTCACACTCACACCGGCCGCATCGGCCAGTTCACTCTTTGTCATTGCCTTCATAGAGTTCTCGTTTTTTTAAACTTTTTATACCCTTTTACTTGTTTGCCCTTTCACCCTTGCCTTAGTCAGCAGGTCCGCGAGGTCTATCTTGGCAGCCTTCTGGGCTGGGGTGGCGTGCTGTTCCAGGATGCTGCTGACGCTGACGGGGTGTCCGAACACGTCGCTGGCAGCCTCGGCCACGTCGTACCAGTCGCGGTAGGTCTGTCCGTCCTCGTCGGTATCGGGGAAGAGGATGACGCGACGGCCTTCCAGCGGCTTCAGCTTCGCCACGTTCAGCTCCGTTTTGCCACCCGTGGCCATCCAGAGATAGTCGGGCTTCACCTCCGACATGATGACGGCCGTCTTCTCTGCCTCCACCACCGCTACAACTGCTTCCTTCTTACATCTTCCGTCTTCCGTCAACAGGTGTAGCCCAAACAGACAATGGTCATTGTTCCAGTCCTTCGGCAGCTGACCACTCTTGCGCAGCAGGTAGGTGGCCCATGTCGGTTTGCGGTCGTGGTCGCGGTGACAGTCGGGACGGTAGTGCATGATCTTGCCGTCGCGCAACTGGTCCCACTCGTCAATCTGCCAGAAGATGACGCCGCCGTCGCGACTGGCTCCCAGCCGGTAGCGCTGTGCCGCCCGCTGCATCTGCCCGACGGTCAGGTAGCCGCAATCCACCAATGCCCGGCAGAACTCCGACGACGTGCCCTGCCTCTGCTGCCACAGCCGGCGGCCTGCCGCCTTGTGTGCCTCTATCTGCCTGCGCAGCGCCTTGAACGTATGTGTAAAAACTTCTTCCATCTTCATACATCATCCTTCATACATCTTACTTCTTCCATCATCCATCCCTGAGGGGAGCCCTCCCCCTCATATCTATGTCCCCT
>DEWO01000028.1:24801-28147 GCA_002363695.1 Prevotella sp. UBA3208 | reverse complement strand
AGGCCGTGGTCTATGCCGACGCTGCCGCCAAGGACTCGCTGGCACACGTAGACCTGTACGACTGGAACGACCAGGTGCCTGAGTGGAACGACGAGGGGACGATGACCAACGAGGAGAAGGTGCTCATCACGCAGTCCGTGAAGGAGGTCAACCAGATTATGTCCAACTATGTGGGCATTGTGCGCTCCGACCTGCGACTGCACCGCGCCTGGGACCGTCTGGATATGCTCTACGAGGAGACCGAGCGCCTGTTCAAGCGCGTCCGTGCCACCCGCGACATCTGCGAGCTGCGCAACATGATCAACGTGGGCTATCTCATCACCCGCTGGGCTCTGGAGCGCAAGGAGTGCCGCGGCCTGCACTTCACCACCGACTACCCCCTGCACGCCTACGACAAGAAATAAGGAGTAGCGACCCGGCAGGTCACTATTAACGAGATTGCGGCTCATTGGTGGTGAGCCGTAATCTCGTTTTATCGTGTCAGCGAGAACTTCATGGACAGTCCGAAGTCGCGCGTGGTGGTGGGATAGCTTGAGGATGAGAGCAACGGGGTGTTGGTCTGGCGGTCGTAGTAGAACGACATGGTGAGCAGACGCGACAGCGTGTAGTCGGCGAGGAACGAAATCTTGAGCGCCGAGTTGCCGCTGCTGGCCGCCGACGTGCGCGAGGCAATGTCGCGGGTGATGGCGGCCTGGTTGCGCAGCGTGAAGTCAAGGCGCAGGTTCAGGTCGTGGTTGACACCGGACCTGCGGTTGTTGGCACTCGTCTGACCAGTCTGACTCGCTTTACCGGACCTGCCGCTCTGGGCTTTCTTGATTTTGCGGGTGGCACCGCTGGAGAAGATGCGGAAGTCGCTAATCTTATAACCCAAGCCGAATACCCAGTCGTTGGAACGGCCCTCGTTAATCTGTACGCTGGTGGTAGAGAGGCTGATGGTGCGCGTCTTGCGGTACTCGGCCTTCAGCGTGAGGTTGTTGTTCAGCGTGGCGTCGACACCCAGCAAGGGGGCAAACGACTCGTTGATGCTGACCATGGGAACGCTCCACCCTAACACAGAGGCGGTCTGGGTGCCCGAAGTATAGCTGCCGACGGAGAAGATGCTCTTGTACGAGTGGTTGATATTGAACGACTTGAAGTGCTCGCTGAACCAGTGCAGCTTCGACAGTCCCGAATAGCGCACCGTCCAGTTGGGCAGCATTCGTGTCAGGGTCGGGAACAGGTCGAGCGAGCCGCCCCCGCCGCTGCCCGTATAGGTGTTGAGGAAAGCGGGAATCATGACCGCCGCATTATACATACTGACATCCTGTCCGTAGTGGGCTGCCGCCTTGGCCTGATACTCGGGCAGTGCATTGCAGAACTTCTCGAAGACCTTCGACGGATAGCCGTTGTTGGCATCGCCCATCGACTCGAGGGCTGACGAGATGGAGACGGTCGTCATGGTGAACGTACCGCTCTGCGTGGTAGGCATACCTTGATACATATACTGGATGTTGCGGGCACGGGTCTCAGTGCGCGAGGCATTGAGGTCAATCTTCAGGTCGCGCACGGGCTCTAAAGTGGCACGCACCTGCAGGTCGTTGGTCTGGTTGGTGGCTGCCGGCGTGGCAATGCTTTCATCGGTCAGCAGCCAGCCGTTGTCGTAGGCTTTCTGTAAGAAGGAGTCGCCCGTCATACCGAAGGCAAAGCCCAGGCCAGGAGCCATGACACCTCCCGTGCGCTGGCCGAAGGCATCGCCAATCTTAGGCATGAATCCCGGCAGCGACATGGCATAGTGGTTGCGGTAGGAGATGCCGATGGAGCGCACCATCATCAGGAAGCGTGCCACGGACTGAGCCGGGCGGTACCACCACTCGTTCTCCGTGGGCGGCTTGGCAGTGACGGTCAGCTTCACCTTCAGCGAGTCGCGGCCCTTGATGACAATCTTGTTCTGGTCTACCACCTTATATTTAATAGGATAGCTACGGCCTTCGGGTGTCTTGGCGGTGACGATGAGCCGCTTGGACTTCTTGTTGTGCGTCACGGTGAATGTCGTGTCGGGACGCAGGGCCAGCTCGGTCTCGTAGGAGTTCTTGTTCTTGGGGAGGGCTTTTTCCTCCTTGGTGGGCTGGGGGCTTGTGGGACTGGTTTTACTTGTTGGACTGGTTTTACTTGTCCTGCCGGTCCTTGTTGCCCTGCTTTGCTTGGCGATGGGTTTCTTGAAGCGGTCGTTGGCCTTCTTGAGGAAGGGGAAGTGGTTGTAGAGCGTCTCCATGTTCAGATTGCTGTTGACGTTGATCTGACGGTTGTTGGATATGGTATTACCCAAGTCCGTACCATTCTCCAGTTGTGTACCGCGCACCCAATTGTAAGTCGCACTATAGGAAGCATCGGCATTGAGCCAGTCCAGGATGGGCAGCTTATTGAGCGGCAGCTGATAGCTGGCGGTGAAGGTCTGACGGTAGTTCAGGGGCGTACCGAAATGCTTGATGCTTTGCCATACCGAGTCCTTCCACGCCTCGTAGCGGTCGGGGTAGAGGTCCTTGTTGATGGGCAGATTGCTGTTGGGTTCTTCGATTTCGGCCTGCGTGCCCGACTGGAAGTTCATGTGGAGATTCCTGGTCAGGTCCCAGCGCAGGGTGAAGGCACGGTCCCAGAGGAAGGTAGAGCTCCACGTAGGAGCCGGCTTTGACCCGCCCAGGTTGTCCATGTCACGTTCCTGCAGCTCGTAGTAGGAACGGCGCAGCTCGGAATTGAAGGTAATGTTCTGGGGCAGGTAGTTCAGTCCTAATGCCTTGGGCAGCTGCATCCACTTCGACTTCGACTTGGACTTCTTGAAGGGTTCCCACGTCTTATAGACCGGGGTATAGCTATAGTTGAAGGCGCCACGCCACTCGTCGTCGTGCTCATAGACCGTTGTCTCACCCGACTTACGGGTGCTGCGGTGGCTGTACGAGAACGAGAAGTTGGCGGGGTCGTAAGGCATGGGGTGACGCTTGGTCTTGATGCCGAAGCGCACGTTAGACAGCGCGAAGTTGGTCGTGGTCGTCTTGGTGACGGCAATGCTCTCTATGCTGTCGCGCTCGTGCTGGTCGACGGCGGCGTCCAGCGCGTCGTCCAGTTCCATATCCGTGTCCAGCGGGTTATACTTTGGCCGCGTCTCCTCTTTGGTGACCGAGTAGTAGAGCGGTGCCGTCACCTTCATCTTGTCGGGGAAGAACTTGCCCAACTCGAAATTGGTAGTCACCGAGTATGTCTTGTAGTCGTCGGTGGTACGTTGGGCTACGCCTTCTTCCAGTCCGCCAAAGCCCTCGGAGATAATCTTACCCGTCACATTGACAGCACCCACGTCGGAGAGTTGGACGTTCAG
>DEWO01000028.1:0-24732 GCA_002363695.1 Prevotella sp. UBA3208 | reverse complement strand
TTGCCCGAAGCAGCCCAGCCACCCTTGTTGACGACTTCCTGCAGGCGCAGCTCGTTGACCCACACCTCACCCGACTTCGTCGTTCCCGTCAGGTTGCGCACACCTATCATCATCGTCTTCACCTCGCCCAGCGTAGGATTGCCCATGACGGCAATGCGATTGTTGGGATTGCCGGGATCGTAGTCCGAGAACTCCATGGTATAGCTGGCCGTACCCAGGGCACGCGCCTTGTTGCGGGCCTTCTTGAGCTGGGTGAACAGCGTCAGGTCGATGTCCAGCATGTTCTCCTGCGGCCACACGGCCCGGCAGTCCTCGAGGTTGTACTTATTATAGTCGTTACGGTCAGGGGTCAGTTTCAGGGGGATGAGGTACTCATAATAGTTGTTGCGGTAGTCACTGCCCAGACGCACGAAGACTGCCAGCTGGTCGTCGCCCAGAGTCTCGTCGTCAATGAGGTGGTTGGCATGGACGAACATCTGCATGTGCTTGTAGCGGCGCAGGTCGAGCGTGGTGTTGCGGTAGACCGCCTTCGACTCTCCCTGTGACAGATTCTTGGCCACCATCATAAGTGCCTGTTCGTTGGCCTCGGTAAGCTGTGGCTGCGAGGGGTCGGTGACACGCGAGATGCCGGGGGGCACGACGTAGTTGACGGGGCGCTTGTCGTTGTTCTCCTCGATGTTGACGGCACTGACCGCCAACGTACCGCTGTTGGACGTACCTGTCAACTGCTGGTCATAGATGCGCCAGTCGCCACGCACCAGTTCCAGCGAGCCGAAGCGCAATACGACCGGCTTGCTGAACTGGGTGAGGAACATACGCATGAAGCGGATGCTGGAGAAATCGCTGATGCCCCCTACCCTATCCTCATACTGTGACAAGGGAATGCGGAACTGATACCACTTGACGGGTTCCTTGGCACCATTACGGAGGGGAGCAGTGTACTCGCGCACGTCAGTAATATAGTTGTGGCCCAGCCGCAAGTCCTCGGGACGGATGCTTACACGGTACTGGTAGTAGCGTTCGTATTCGTTCAGCGTATAGTCCTGGTTGATGTCCTCTACGTCCGGATAGGTCTTGTAGGAGGTGTCAAAGCCTTCTGTCTGCTGGTCGTTGTCCGGCGAGTTGCCTTGCGGCATGTTGATGCGCTTATAGCGTTCCAGGATGCTGGCGCGGCGCTCGTCCAAGTCGCTGCCGCGATAGTAGTGGTAGTCATCGTTGGCCGGGTCGGCATTCCAGGCTGCACGCACGCTGTCGTTGACGCTGACGCTATTGAGGAAGTCCCTGTAAGCGGGGTAGCTGCGCTCCTGTTCGTCGTTCAGTCCGTTGAGTCCCACATCCTGCAGGGCACGCGAGCCGCTGGTGGTGGCGAAGGCATAGGTCTGGGTGGCCTGTACCGGAATGCGTCCCCACGGTGAATTGGTAAACGACGAGGTGCCGTCAACAGGCATACCACTCTCGTAGAACTTCTTGCCGTCGCGCAGGATGTCTTCGCTGACTTCACCTAAGTTAATATATAAGTCACCGCCATAGTCGGCAGCGTCTTCCTGTTCAGAGGAGTAGATGAAGGGGTCGAGCAGCCAGAACTCAATATACTCGACATTGGCCGTCTCGAAGTCGTTGGTATCCAGTTTGCGCATCATGCCGCCCCAGCGCTGCCGCGGATTGGGCAGCGTACCGTCCATATTGACAGCCGTATTCAGATTGTAGGGACCACGCTCCTGAGGATAGTAAGCCAGATTGAGTACGGGCAGTGTCGACGTGGCACCGCTGTAGGTAGACTGCTGACGGTTGGGATAGAGCTCGCTGACGTACACGGCACGCACATAGTGGTTGGAGAGTTGGTCGAGGTCGCTCTTGATGTGACCCGGGGTCAGCGAGGACGAACGGTTGGTAAACAGCGGGTCGATGGTGTACCACGACAGCAGCGAACGGTTGAAACCACTGGAGACACTGTCCTTGTCGGCATACTCCGGAAACATCGTCGGCACACTGGACAGCGTCCACGACTTAGGCTCCAGCACGTCAATACCGTTCTTCGCATTCTCGAAGTCGTCAATGTACGAGGCATTATCCTGCGTACCCCCGGCCGTACCGGCGATGAGGTGTGCAAACTCGCCCGTAAAGGAAATCTGCGACGGCTGAGTGCAGTGCAGCAGGGGCAGCTTGTCGAGCATCCGCGTCAGCCACTGGCTCTCTGTCTTCCAGTTCAGGTTCAGTCCCCACAGGGTATTCTTCAGCGGTTCCGACCCCATGGTGACCTTCGAGGTCAGCGTCTGCTCGCTGAGGTGCTGCAGCGTACCACCTATCTGGAAATTCTTCGAGAAATCGTACTCCCAGTTGAAACCCACCATCGTCTTGCGCTGCATACCGTATTCCGTATTAGACTCCAGCGACACGCTGACAGAAGTACCGGCGTCAATGATGCTCTGGTTGAGGATGGTGACCTCGCCGGCCGAATAGTCCACACTATAGTCAGAACCCTCCTTCAGTATCACACCACCGGCAGTCACCACGACCGAGCCCTGCGGCACATTGTAAGCTCCCAGCGAAATGACATTGGCTGACGAGCCCTTGAACTGTCCCACCAACAGGTATTTGTCCTTGTCCGTCATCTGGCGGGCGGCCGTACGGGTGGTATCATAGAGTTCCTGGAAGACATACTTGGCAGCAGCCTCGTCGGTCAGTCCCCTGCTTTTCAGGAAGTTCCGCATCGTGGTGCCGAAAGGCTCGGCCGACGGGAAGAACACGCGTCCGTTGCTGACGGTATAGCCCTCCACAAAGTCGAAATAGCCATTAGGGCGCAGCTTGTTGTTATTGTCCAAGCGGTCAGCCCCCAAGCCCCTGAGCAAGGTCACGTCCCTCACGTCAGGGACATAGGTCAGATAGACGCCTGCCGTATCGCTCTTGTACTTGACGTCGAGTCGGAACTTGGTCTTCTCGACGTTGGAGGCCAGGTAGTAGACATTCTTCATCATCAGCGGCCAGTTGGCCTGCTGGGGATTGTTCGAAGCATTCTTCAGCGACTTGACATACAGGGTCTCCGAGGCATTGTTATGGTCGGCGGCAAACTCACCCACCCTATAGGTCTGTCCGCCATAGGTATATTCATAGGCAACAGCCAGCACCTGGTCGGTCTGCAGGCTGGTCTTCAGCGAGATATATCCCAACGCGGCGTTCAGAGTGTACTCAGAGGAAGTCAGCAGACGGGCCGCAGCCTGCTTCTCATAGTCGACGCCACCCGTCATGATACCGTCGAGGGCTGCAGAAGCCTGGTCGATGTCGCGCGCTTTGGCAGGCATACTGCTCACCTTCACGCGCCCTGTCTCGTTCTGGGGGAGCACGGACACGCCCGTCTCTTTCCTACCCAAGCTCTCGCCCAACTCCGAGAGGGCTATCAGGTTACGGGTGTTCTGTGTGGTTCCCGTCTTGTTGGTGACCCACACCTCTACGCGGGTGACGTTAATGCCCGTGGTCAGGTTGGGCAACTGCTGCATGGCAGCATCATAGCGTTCGCGGAAATATTTGGCCAGGAAGAAGTGACGGTTCTCCTCGTAGTTGGCTACGTCTATCTCGAACGGTGTCATCTGGACGCCGCCCTTGGAGGACACGCTCTTCGTGGAAGAGTTCTTCTGTGAGAAGATGGTCTGCAGCTTCAACTTGCCGAACTGCATATCGGTACGTACGCCAAAGAGGCTCGATGCACCCTTCACCAGCGAGTTGTTGGACGGGAAGGTGACGTTACCGGCCTCCACCAGCTTGATGATTTCGTCTTCCTTGCCCTCATAGCGCAGCTTGAGGTTCTTGGTATCGAAGTCGAAGGTTGCATCGGTGTTGTAGTTCAGGCTCATGTTCACCTTGTCGCCCACCTTTCCCGTGACGTTCAGGTTGATTTTCTCGTCAAAGTCAACAGCCGTCGTCTTGCGGTTGCGCTCAGGCAGCGAGGGATTGTCGATGCTCTTGAGCGTAGCGCCCAGCTTCAGCTCTGCCGTTCCCTGGGTACGGATGCGCACACCCCCGGGACCGAAAATCTTCTCCGCAGGTCCCAGGTCGAAGTGCATATCCGAGAAGTCGAACTTATCCTTCCCCTTGGCGGCAACGTTCTCGGCATCCTTCTTGCGGAAGAACTTTTCACGCTCGCGGCGCTCGCTCCACTGCTGATACTCTTCCGGCGACATCAGCACCGGCGTGTTCAGGTACGAGTCGCCCATCTTGGAACCAATCTTGTAGACGTTCAGCGAGTCGTCGTATTCCACCTGCTGGCGGATATTCTCAGGAAAACGGAGGTCAAGGGCCGACGAGTCGAGGTCTGCCACCTCGATGGGAGCCGTCTTCTGAATGCGCCAACGGTTGTGCAACAGCGAGTCGGGGATGGTGTCTTCCTCTATCTGCAAGTCAGGCTGGGCCTTAGGCACAGGCTTGCGCTGTGTCTTGTCATCCTGCGGAGGCATGGCCAAGGCCGTGATGCTCAACAGGACCAATGCGGTATAGAGAAAGCGTTTCAAGGGAGAGAGAGGGGGCTACTTGATTTGTTTCAAAGCCTGCTTGACCACCTGTTCGACGGGCAGGTCGGGCTGTGCCTGCAGGATGGCCAGCACCACCTTCTGCGTGGGAGCCGGGGCAAAGCCCAACATGGTGAGTGCCGAGACGGCTTCGTCCTTGACAGCCGTATTGACGGGGGCCGAAACCTGTCCACCCGTAGGAATCTCGTCCGCAATGCCCAGAGCCACAATCTTGTCGCGCAGGTCGACGATAATGCGCTGAGCCGTCATCTTGCCGATGCCCTTGATGCCCTTGATAAGCCGTTCGTCGCCGCGCGAAATGGCATTGCACAGCTCTGCGACACTCATGGACGAGAGCATCATGCGGGCCGTATTGGGTCCCACGCCGCTGACCGTGATGAGCAGTTCAAACATTTCGCGTTCCTTCTTCGACACGAAGCCATAGAGCACGTGGGCGTCCTCACGAATGGACTCAAAGACGTAGAGCTTCACGTCCTTTTTGCCCTGAATGGCCGAGTACGTGGTCAGCGAGATGTTCAGTCCGTAACCTACGCCAGCGGCTTCTACCGTAGCTAATGCGGGGGTAAGCTCCGCCAGCTCACCCTTGATGTATTCTATCATAGCTTTTTACATTAATGTATTAATACATCTAATTAAACGACCCTGACGGCCGTTTTATTGTATCAAGGAAGGAAAAGATGACGCCGGATAACATTTTGTATGCCGTTAACAAAATTTTCTATCATTTCGTTACGTATTTCAAGAAAAAGATGTACTTTTGCAACCGAAAAGGATAGAAACGAACCAAACAAAGACAGAAAGATGAAGAAAATCAGAGCAGCCGTAGTAGGCTACGGCAACATTGGAAAGTACAGCGTGCAGGCCCTGGAGGCCGCACCCGATTTCGAGATTGCAGGCATCGTGCGCCGTCAGGGTGCAGAGGACAAGCCTGCCGAACTCGCCCAGTATGAGGTTGTAAAGGATATCAAGGAACTGAAGGACGTAGACGTGGCCATTCTGGCTACACCGACCCGTTCGTGCGAGGAGTTTGCCAAGCAGATTCTGCCCTTGGGCATCAATACCGTCGACTCATTCGACATCCACACCAATATCCGTGGCTACCGCGAGCGTCTGATGGAGCTCAACAAGCAGACCGGCACGGTCAGCGTCATTGCCGCCGGCTGGGACCCAGGTTCGGACTCCATCGTCCGCACCCTCATGCAGAGCCTCGCCCCCAAGGGACTGACCTACACCAACTTCGGACCGGGTATGTCCATGGGCCACTCCGTATGTGTGCGCTCCAAGGCCGGTGTCAAGAACGCCCTCTCGATGACCATCCCCCTCGGTGAGGGCATCCACCGCCGCATGGTCTATGTTGAGCTGGAAGACGGCTACACACTGGAGCAAGTCACCAAGGACATCAAGGCCGACCCCTACTTCGCCAGCGACGAGACCCATGTGTTCCAGGTAGAGAGCGTCGACGACGTGCGCGACATGGGACACGGTGTCAACCTGGTGCGCAAGGGCGTCTCGGGTCAGACCCAGAACCAGCGTCTGGAGTTCAACATGCAGATCAACAACCCCGCCCTGACCGGTCAGGTGCTGGTCAACGTAGCCCGCGCCTCCATGCGTCAGCAGCCCGGTTGCTATACGATGATTGAAATCCCCGTCATCGACATGCTTCCCGGCGAGCGTGCCGACCTGATAGAACATCTGGTGTAAAAGATAAATTTCAATCCTATCAACAAGAAAACGGGCTGACGCTTGGTCAGCTCGTTTTTTATTCGTAACTTCGCAACCAAAATTGCATTTACGTTAAACCCATCATAAAAAAAGAATGATTATGAAAAAGATTTTTGTCCTCAGCATGATGCTGACAGTCATGATGGCCGCTCAGGCCCAGTTGAAAGTAGCCCCAAAAATGGCCAAAGGCACTACCAAGGTGTATGTAGCTGAAAGCACAATAGCCATTCCCGGCCAGAAGGACGTCCAGATGGCCAGTGAGACCAAGTTTACGGTGACCGCCGAGAATGCCGACGGCTACACGATGGAGATGGTGACCACCGACGTCAAGAGCAACGCCACGGACGACAACCTCGCCGCCAAGCTGATGAGTGCTGCCGAAAACATGCTGAAAGGACAGGTTATCCGCATCACCACCAACAAGGAGGGCAAGGTAAAGGCCATCCAGAACTACGGTGAACTGAAGCAGAAGCTGGACGGACTGAGCAATGAGTTGGTAGACCAGCTGTTCAAGCAGATTCCCATGCTCGCCCAGGCCATGTCCAAGGAAGCCATGAAGCAACAGGTGCTGGAAAGCACCACCGAGGAGAACCTGCTGAAGACCATGCAGAACATGACCAGTCCGCTGGCCTTGAACGGCAAGACCATCATGACCGGTGCCCAGGAGGAGTACGTCAACGAGCAGGGACTGAAGATGAAGCGTATGTACTTCGTCAACGGCAAGAACGTGACCACCAACGGTTCGATGAACATGTCCAAGGACGAGATGAAGGCGCTGATTGTCGAGAAGGTGGAGAAGCTGATGCCCGGCCAGGCAGAGATGATCAAGCAAAACATCGACCAGATCATGGCCACCGGTATGCTCAAGCTGGAGAGCAAGGAAACTGCCACCTACGAGTTGCAGGACGACGGCTGGGTGAAGAGCATCAAGACGGAGAGCACCAACGAGGCTCTGGGCCAGCAGACCAAGACCACCGCTACCGTCACGCTAAAATGAGTGGCCCACGCCCTAAATGAGAAATGACATATGAAACGACTGACCACCCTGCTGCTTTCAGCGATTCTCACGCTTAGCAGCACCGCGCAGACCGCCCGCGAGGAAATCAGGGCCAACAAGTACCTGGCAGGCAGCAACTATCTGGACTACGACCGCCAACTGCCCACCAAGAAGCTGACGCCAGCCCCCAAGGGCTACGCACCCTACTACATGTCGCACTACGGACGCCACGGCTCGCGCTGGCTCATCAACGACAATAGCTACACCAGCGTGACAGAACCCCTGCACACGGCCCGGAAGGCCGGCAAGCTGACCCCTCAGGGCGAGGAGGTGCTGCAGCAACTGGAGAAGTTTGTCAGCCTGCCCGAGCCCAACTATCCCGCACTCGACGGCAAGTACAGTGGTGCACGGTTGCGATTAGGCGACCTGTCGACCGTCGGCGAACGCCAGCACCACGGCATTGCCCGCCGCATGGTGCAGCACTTCCCCGAAATATTCAAGGCTAAGAATGTCCGCATCGACGCCCGCTCGACCACCGTCAACCGTTGCATCCTGTCGATGACGGCCGAGTGTGAAGAGCTATCGGCCGCCAACCCCACTGCCGTCATCCACAACGACGTCAGCAAGGCCCTGCAGTACTACATGAACCAGAACCGCAGCGGGCTGGTGAAGTCCATGGGTCGCATAGGCCGCGAGATGCGTACCAGCATGAAGGACATAGAGTCAGACCGGCTCATGAAGGTGCTGTTCAACGACGCCAAGTGGGTCAAGGAGACGCTGAATGCCAACGCCCTGATGTCAAACCTCTTTGAGGTGGTCACCAACATGCAGAGCCACGACGGAGCCCCCGATATGTACGCACTGTTCACCGACGACGAGCTGTACGCCCTGTGGCGGGCACGCAACATCGGCTGGTATGTGGACTATGGTCCTGCACCCCTGACCCGGGGGATCATGCCCTTCACCCAGCGCAACCTGCTGCGCAACATCATCCAGACGGCCGACACCGTGACCCAGACACAGGCCACCCTGCGCTTCGGCCACGAGGTGTGCGTGCTGCCGCTGGCCTGCCTGCTGGAGCTCGACTCGTGCGGCATACAGGTGAGCGACCTCGACCAGCTGGACACCCACTGGCGCAACTACCGCATCTTCCCCATGGCGTGCAACATACAGCTGGTCTTCTACCGTCCCAAGAAGGGACAGGGCGACATCCTGGTCAAGGCCCTGCTCAACGAGCGCGAGGCCTCGCTGCCCGTCAAGACCGACCAGTATCCGTACTACCGCTGGGCCGACCTGCGCCAGTACTATCTGGACAAGCTGGCCGGCTATGACGCCCAGGAGGCCGTCATGCCCCAGAAGGCGGAGGCAGAGGAACGGTACGCCAAATACTACACCGGCCTGCCGGTGGACATCACCCCCGTCAGCCGCCCCGTCATCCCCAGCCATGAGGTGGACCTGAAGACCGTGGGCGGCGTAGGCGACGGCGTCACACTGAACACCGAGGCCTTCGCCAAGGCCATCAGCAAGCTGACCAAGCTGGGCGGCGGACGCCTGACGGTGTCCGAGGGCGTGTGGCTCACAGGGCCCATCATGCTCAAGGACAACATCGAGCTGCACCTGACGAAGAATGCCATCGTCCTGTTCTCGCCCGACAAGTCGCTCTATGTCGACCCCCGACCTGATGCCAGCCGCGTCTACGCCTGCATCCGTGCCTCGAAGCGCAAGAACATTGCCATCACGGGCAGCGGCATCCTGGACGGCAACGGCCAGTACTGGCGCCCGGTGAAGCGCGCGAAGGTCAGCGACGTCGAATGGAAGCAGTACCATAGCGTCGTCGGCGGCGTGACTAAGGACCACGGCAAGCTGTTCTACCCCTGGGACGCAACAGGCAAGGGAAACATTGCCGACACCCCCGAGCAGCAGGAGAAGATGCGCAACGACCTCATCCGGCTGACCGACTGCGAGAACGTCCTCATCGAGGGCGTCACCGTACAGAACGCAGCCAAGTTCCACGTCCACCCGATGAACTGCCGCAACGTCATCGTGGACGGTGTCACCGTGCGCTGTCCGTGGAATGCCCAGAACGGCGACGCCATCGACTTCTCTGACGTCAACATCGGGCTCATTGCCAACTGCACCGTCGACGCCGGCGACGACGGACTGTGCATGAAGAGCGGCAGATACAAGCCTAAGTCGCCCGCTAACGGCTGCCAGGACATCGTCATTCAGGACAACACCGTCTACCACGCCCACGGCGGCTTCGTGCTGGGCAGCGAGACCGTCAGCGGCATCCGTCGCATGGTGGTGCGCCACAACCGCTTCAGCGGCACCGACACCGGACTGCGCTTCAAGAGCGGCATCGGCCGCGGCGGCAAGACCGAGCAGCTCTACATCTCGGACATCGTCATGACCGACATCAAGGACGAGGCCATCGTCTTCCAGTGCGACTACCTGGACCGCCCCGCCGGCAGCGACCCTAAGGCCGTGCCCACCTACACGGACGAGCAGCGCCGCCTGGCCCCGGACTTCCAAGACATCCACATCAGCCGCGTCACCTGCCGCGGAGCCAATACCGCCATCAAGGCCAGCGGCATCCTCGGGATGGACTGCGTGCACGACATCGACATCCGCAACTCCACCTTCGTCTATCGCCACACCGACCAGCAGGTTGACCCCCAGACCGCCAGGCTCAGGCTGGACGGCGTCAGGCTGGTGAAAGAGTAGTCTGACAGGCTGACAAAGTCCTGCCGAGACCTTAAATAATCCCCATATTCGCTTGAGTATGGGGATTTTATTCGCATTTTTATCCTTTATATTTTGGTCTTATCACATTTTTTCGTATCTTTGCATGTGACTAAAAAGACTAATAATTTATCTAAGTATGGTACAAGATTTATACATTTTGATGATTACAGCAGCTGTAGTCAGTATCGTGTTTAAGTTGTTAAAGCAGCCGGTGGTGCTAGGTTATATCGTTGCAGGTGTACTGGTTGGTCCCCATCTGTTTGGCCAGACCTTAGTAAATGCGGACAACGTGAAGTCGTGGGGCGACATCGGCGTGCTGTTCGTACTGTTCTGCATCGGTCTGGAGTTCCGCCTGAAGAACCTCATCAGCAGCGGCAAGGTGGCAGCAATAGGTGCGCTGACCATCATCGCGGGCATGATGCTCTTAGGCTACGGCGTGGGAGTGGATGCTGACTTCGACATGGTCAACTCGCTGTTTCTGGCGGGTATGCTATGCATGTCGAGCACCACTATCGTGATGAAGGCCATCGACGAGGCAGGGTTGAGCAAGGAGCGTTTTGTCAAGGGAGCGACCAGCATCCTGATTGTGGAGGATGTGGTAGCCGTGGTACTGATGGTGCTGCTCTCCAGCATAGCCATCCGCCATCAGTTCGAGGGTGCCGAGTTGGCCGGCAAGGTCGTCAATCTCGCCATTACGCTCGCGGCATGGTTCATCTGCGGAATACTGATTATCCCGACACTGATACGCATACTGAAGAAACATCTGAACGACGAGACGCTGATCATCCTCGCCCTGGGTCTGTGCCTGGGCATGGTGCTGACGGCAGAGGAAGCAGGGTTCAGCAGTGCACTTGGTGCCTTCGTGATGGGTTCCATCCTGGCCGAGACAGTGGAGTCGCATCGTATTGAGAAACTGATGACACCGCTGAAGAATGTCTTTGCAGCCATCTTCTTCATCTCTGTGGGTATGCTGATCGATCCGTCTGCGTTGTCGGAATACTGGATAAGCATCGTCTATGTCAGCCTGGTCATTATCATCGGAATGATTCTCTTTGGCACCTTGGGTTGCTGGTGGGGCGGTCAGACGATGCGCGACTCCATGCTGACCAGCTTCTCGTTCGTGCAGATTGGCGAGTTCTCGTTCATCATTGCCGCACTGGGTACCAGCCTGGAGGTCCTCAATCCCATGATCTATCCCATCATCGTGGCATCCAGTGTGGTGACCACATTCCTCACACCTTATATCATGAAGGCTGCCGTGCCCTGCTATACGTTCCTTTATAATCACGCCCCAGAGAGCTTGCGTGCCAAGATTGACAAGCGCGAGCAGCAAGCGGCAGCAGCAGAGGCCGAGGCGGCTAAAACATCCGACGACAAGAACTCATTGGCAGGCAGGGTGCGCCATGCCGTCCGTCACACCTTCATCACGAAGCATCTTGTCAATCTGTTTATCAAGAACATGAGTGCTCACGATGAAAATGCGTCGCATTCTTAGACCTAATGGTCTGAGTGTGGCGTTGTATTCTCTGACCCTCGGTCAGAGTGTGGCGTTGCATTCTCTGACCCTCGGTCAGAGTGTGGCGTTGCATTCATAAATTCGCGGGGCGACATGCCGTAGAACTTCTTGAAGATAGTGGAGAAGGAGGCGGCGTTGTTGAAGCCGCAGGCGTACATGACCTCGGTGATGTTCATATTCTGCGACGACAGCAGGTTGGCGGCCTGCTTCAGCCGGATGTTTCGGATGAAGTCGTGCGGCGTCTGGCCGGTCAGTTCCTTCATCTTGCGGTGCAGGTGGACGCGCGAGATGCCTACCTCCTCGGCAATGCCGTCGACACTGAGGTCTGAGTTGCTGATGTTCTTGTTGATAACCTTCATGACTCGCTCCAGCAACTGGTCGTCGGGCGACTTCATCTTCACCTCGTCAACTTGTTCTTCCAGTTGGTCGTTGCGTCCATACTTCAAGCGCAGCATTTGATGGGTATGAATGAGGTTGACGATGGTACGGCGCAGGATGTCCAGGTTGAAGGGCTTCATGACGTAGGCATCGGCACCCATCTCCAGTCCCTCCAGCTGGTCTTCGTCGCGGCTCTTGGCTGTCAGCAGGATGACGGGGATGTGGTTGGTGGCAGGATTACCTTTGATCTTGGAGCACAGCTCGTTTCCGTCCATCTCGGGCATCATGATGTCGGAGATGACCAAGTCAGGCACCAGTTTCAGCACCTCGGCAAGTCCCGTGCGCCCGTTGTCGGCAGTGCTGACGTCGTAGTCAGCCGAGAGTTCGGCCGAGAGGTAGTCGCGAATCTCGCTATCGTCCTCGACGATGACAATGCGCTGGCGGCGACCCACCTTGGGCAGTTCGCCGGCCACGTCGCGGTGATCCACCAGCAGCGTGTCGTCCATGAGGCTGGTGGCGTGAGAGACGTTCTGCTTGTCGGTCAGCATCTCCTCTGGTTTCAGGTGCTCATTGCCCAATGGGATGGTGACCACGAACTCACAGCCGGCTCCGCCCTTATTATTATGTGCCACGATGATTCCGTGGTGCAGCTCGACCAACGAGCGCGTCAGGTCCAGTCCGATACCCGTACCCGTCTTGCGGTCGTTGGCCATCGTCGGCGTCTGATAGAAGCGCTCGAAGATGCGGTCGAGTTTGTCCTCAGGAATGCCCTCGCCCGTGTCCTTGATGGCTATACGCACCTGCCGGGCGTCGTGGGTGACGCTCATGGCAATCTGGCCACCGGTCGGTGTGAACTTGAAGGCGTTGGACAGCAGGTTGACAATGACCTTGTCGAAATTCTGACGGTCTATCCAGACGGGCAGCATCTGCGTGTCGTGCTCGTAGGTGAAGCGGATGTTCTTGGCCTTGGCCTGCTGGTCGAACAGCATGTGGATGTCGCCGATGAACGAGATGAGCTCCGTCTCACACATGTGCATCTGCATCTGTCCCTTGTCAATCTTGCGCAGGTCCATCATCTGGTTGATGAGTCCCAGTATGCGCTCGGCATTGCGCCGGATGGTCTCGTAGATGCTGCGGCGGTGGGGGTCGTCGTCCTGCTTGATGAGCGACAGCAGCGGCGTGACGATGAGAGTCATGGGCGTGCGAATCTCGTGCGAGATGTTCATGAAGAACTTCAGCTTGGCGTCGGCCATCTCCTCGGCGTGAATGTGCTCCTGCAGCCGCAGCCGGTCCTGCTCCTTGCGGCGACGGATGCGCAGGTAGCGCCACAGCACCGCGGCAATGGCCAGCAGATAGGCGAGATAGGCCAGCGGCGTGCGATACCAGGGGGCATGGATGACGACGCGGAAGCAGCGCTCAGGCGTGTCGATGCCGTTCTGCTCGGCCACGACGCAGAAGTCGTAGTTGCCGGGCTGCATGTGGCTGAACGTTATCTCGTTGACGCCGGGCTGCATACGCACCCACTCCTCGCGGTTGATGCGATAGCGGTAGACGATGTGCTCGGGATTGTCGTAGGTCAGCGTGGAGAGCTGGAGGGCGAACGAGTTGTCGCTGGAAGCCAGCACAAAGCGGTCGGCGGCGATGACCGTGGTATCAACGACGTGCCACAGCCCCGACATGGTGGCCGGGGTCACGGGTTCGCCGTTGACCCAGAATCCCGTCAGCTTCACCTCGGCACGCCAGTCGCGCTCCTTGATGTCCTCGGGCTTGAACCACGTGATGCCACCCAGCCCGCCGAACAGCATCTGGCCGTTGGGGGCGGTGAAGGAGGCACCGTCGCTGAACTCGTTGGACTGCAGGCCGTTGTCCACAAAGTAATTGCTGGTCTGATTGGTCTTCGGATCCAGACGGCACAGGCCGTGGTCGGTAGATATCCAGAGATTGCCCTTGTGGTCCTGCTCGATGCTGGAGATGCCGTTGTCGGCCAGACCGCTCTCAATGGCGTACATGTGGGTCTTGCGGGTCTTGAGGTCGTAGCACAGCAGGCCGTCGTTGGTGCCGACATACAGCTTGCCGCCAAACTCGCGGGCTATGCGGGCCGCCGTCCCGTATTTCAGACAGTTCTTGCCGCCGAAGGTGGAGAGCCAACTGTCCGTCTCCAGGTCCAGCGCACAGACGCCCATGGTGGTGGCGACGTAGATGCGGCGTCCGTCGGGCGACGGCTCGACGGCCGACAGGTAGTTGTTGGTCAGGCTGTTCACCTTCCGGTCATTGCCGGCATCACCTTGCTGCGTATAGGCTTTCACCTCGCCCGTCGCCGGGTCCAGACGCAGCAGACCGTAGCCCATCGTGGCCAGCCACAGCCGTCCCCGCCGGTCTGTACGCACACAGAACACGCTGACGGCCGGCCCCTGCGGCAGCCGATGGGGATGATAAGTCTGCGTCTGCGGGTCTATCCAGCCACAGCCCTCCTTGTAAGAGCCTATCCAGATGCGCCCCTCATGGTCCTCGGCCATGCTGAGGACGGTGGCGGGGAAGTTCTGCTTGAAGTGCTTGACGACCTGTCCCTTGCTGTCCAGACAGTACAGGCCGTCCTTGTCGGTGCCTATCCAGTTGTATGTGTCACTGCTCATGAGCACGCTGGTGACACAGGCCGACCCGATGACATTACGCGCACCCAGCTTGTAGCCCATATAGTGGAATCCCGTCGTCTTGGCGGGATGCATATAGATGCCCTTCTGCAGCAAGCCCAGCCACGTATTGCCGTTGCGGTCCTCACAGATGCTGTAGACCTTGGCCGTACTCAGGTCTACGTCACGGCTGTAGTAAGGATTGTCCGTCACCTGCCCCGTCCGCGAGTCATAGATGGCCAGTCCCAGACCGTCGTAGCCTATCAGGATGCGGCCCGCGTGGCTCACATAGAGCGTAGAGATATGCTTCGAACCAGTGCCGTCAATATGCACGGGCACGTCACCGTCCAACCGGAACATGCCGGCATTGGCCGTTGCGACATAGATGCGCCCCTCGCCGTCTTCGCAGACGCCACGAACCATAGCGAGTTCATCTTCACCCTGGAAATAGCGCTTGATTTTCTTTCCGTCATAGCACAGCAGTCCCTGACTCTCGGTTACCAGCCAGAGGTGCCCATTACGGTCCTCCATCATCCGGTGAACCGTCTTGACATCAGACAGCAGTCCGCCCAGCTGGCGGGCCTCCCTTTCCTTTACAGTCACTTTCCGAGAGCGGGGCTTTTCAGGCGTCATGCGCAACACGCCATGTGCCGAGGTGCCCACCAGAATGTCACCATTGCGACGCTGTAGGAAGCACGTCACATAGCTGGGCATAGACTGTCCGCTCAAGTCGTAGGTTGTTACGTCATGGAACCGCTGGCCGTCGTAGGTCTGCAGCGCTCCATACATACCAATATAGAAAAGTCCGTTACGGTCCTGTATCATGCAGTTGACATAGTTGCTGGCCATACCCAGGTCCCGGCGTGTCTCTTTCTTCAGGATGTGGAACTGATAACCGTCGTAACGGTTCAGTCCGTTACGCGTTGCCACCCAGATGAATCCGTCGCGGTCGAGGAATATCTGTGTAGTGAAACTGCTCGACATCTGCTTGTCGGCATCAAACAATTTACCCATCTGGGCGTGTGTGCTCAGGGTAACCAAAAGGAGTAATAAAGAGAGAATGCTCGCCACACTTTGACCTTTAGGTCTAAGAACTTTACGTACCATGTGTTAAATGTTGGGTTAGTTAGTTTTGTAATATGACCATGCAAAAGTAGTACTTTTTCATAAAACAACCAAACTTTACGTCAAGTAACTTCAGAAAAAGTTACATCCAGCAAAGTTTGAGTAACAAAAAGTAGTGCTGCCGAGACGCTTCTCAGCAGCAACTACAATTACAAAACAAACTACTAATGATAATATTACTAAAACAAATCTTTCCGAAAAAGCGTCTCCGCTTCCATGATGCAAAGGTACGAACTTTCTGCGAGACTGACGTTACGCTGCGTTTCAGATACTTTTCTGTTTGTATCCAAGCACGATTATTTAGCATTTTTCAGGTTCCACTTCGAATTATCGCTCTGAAAATCATACGCTGCAAGTGTCGGTGTAGAGTCTGCAGCCGAGTAAAGCACGTAGTGCGTGTTAAGATTCTGCTGGCCCGGAATGCGCTTGGGCATGATGCGGAAGGTGCCATCCGTCAGCTGCTCAATGCGCCACAGCTGTTCGTCAGCCCCACTAAACTGTGGAACAGTCACCAGTTCCAGATCTGCCGTAGCAGCCAGTGCACGGTCCGTGCCGGCAATGACAATCTTGCAGTAAGGACCGCCCAAATAGCCTCCCACCTCAGCGACAGGCGCCACGGTCCAATGCTGGTGAGGACGGAACATATAGTCGGCACAGCGCACGGGGATGTCGCCCTGAGGCCAAGAGCCTGCAACATCGGCCAGCGTCTGATTGGGGATAGGCTTCACAGGTTTCGTCAAATCCATCTGCCAGAAGCGCTCACGCTCTTGGGGGATGCGTACGAAGTCGACAGCCAGTTCCAACGAATAGCCCCGACGCTCCGACGCTATCTCGAAGGTGCCGCCCAGGAAAGGATCACCAGCCACGGGCCATCCGTTCCGCCACAACAGGGGACGTATCCCCAGCACGGAGCGACCACTGCGCTCAAAGTCTGCCTCATAGTGGCACGACATCACTTCCACGCCCTCGTCAATGACGGTCCGTCCGAAGTGGCCCGGTCCACAGACACGATGGCCTGCTGCAATCACCATGCGCCCTCCACCTTTCAGCATGTCACGTCCCACATTGTCCAGATAGGGTCCCTCCACGTTGCGCGAACGGCCCACAACGATGTTGTAGGTAGAGTTCACGCCGTCGCAGCAGGTGCCGTGGGTGCCCAGCAGATAGTACCAGCCGTCACGGTAGATGAGGTCGGTAGCCTCGCAGTCTATGGCAATGTCTTTCTCCACATTGCCCTTGACACGCTCGCCCGTCCTCGGGTCGAGTTCTATGAGGCGGATGCTGCCAAAGTAAGTGCCATAGGTAGCCCACAGGCGACCTGTCGTGGGGTCGAGCAGCAGGCTGGGGTCAATGGCGTCGCAGTCTTCCATACCGTCACTGGAAGCGACCTCTATTGGTTCACTATAATGAAAGTCGGGCGACTTGGGGTCGAGGGTTTTGTTCCACATGGTCAGGATACGGCCGTTGTGGCCTCCAAAGAGCCCTCCTCCCGTAGCCCCATATATAATAAGGTAGCGGTCGCCTATCTTCAGCACATCGGGAGCCGCACCGCCGCCTGGGCGCTCGGCACCGCTGTGCCACGACCAGCCGTCGTCGCTGACGAGCCCTCCCCCACCCGTGCCGAAGGTGTAGTATTTGCCCTCGCATTCGGCGATGGTCGAAGGGTCGTGGATATAGGGCTGGCCCACTTGGGCACTGGCTTGAAGGACATTCTCTGACCGCTGGTCAGAGTGTGGCGCTGCATTCTCTGACCCATGGTCAGAGTGTGGCGCTGCAATCAGACTGAGGGGTATCAGGGATAATAGAACCAGTTTTTTCATCTTATCGTAACATTAAAAAGTGGGTAATCGGATTTCCTTTCTCATCGACGAAGCGCACGCAGAAGTCGCTCAGCCCTGGGCCATTGACCAAACAGAAGCGTATCACGTTGAGGCCAGCCTTGAGCGTCAGACGCTGTGACACACCATCGTCCTGCACCATACGGCGGTCGCCGTCCAGCGTCAGCACAGGCTGGTTGTCGAGCCACCAGCAGGAGGCGCCATTGCTGCCTGCCGCCAGTCGCACGTTCTGCAACTCCACCGGACATAGTATCGTGGCCGTACCCCAGAACAGGGCGTTGTAGGGCTCGTTCTCTGTCAGCTCTGCAAAGCGGAATGCACGGACGTTATAGGTCTGGCTGTCTATCGTATGCCACTTGCCTCTCTTCGGGTTTACCTTAGGCCACTCCTTGGCCACCATGTCTTTCAGGTAGTTCTCAGTCAGGATAATGTTCGAGCGTACCTCGTGGCGGACGGGTTCTAAGAGTGTCCAGCGGCGGATGAAGCCATCACTGTCAGGCGGCAGAGGCGTAGCGCCAACTGGAACAGAGGCAAAGTAGTCGGGGCGGTTGCGCAGCTGCACCCAGTCTACATCCACCGCCTCGCCCTCGCAAGTCACGGTGATGTCGGCAACACCCTTTGGCATCCAGGTCAGCGGAGCCGTCAGCGTCAGCCACTGCCCACTCTGGTCTCTACGGAATCCGCCACGCTCTGTGATGACCGTCACGGGAATGCGGGCTATCTGTTTCTTACCAGACAATAAAGTCAGGCTGGTGTTGGCCTTTGCCCTCACCTGCACCACGGCATAGGCACCTTCACGCAGCGGAGCATAGTCCACCTCGTCATAGCGCACCCAGCTGCCCTTTTGCGGCAGGGTCGCATACCAGCCGCGGAAATAGTTCAATGTGTCTATGTAGTCAATGGTGGTGCCGCTACCGGCAGCACTATAGCGGTCTACCTCCATCCGGTCGGTGGCTTTCGTGATGCCAACACCCCGCAGGGTAGGCTTCACTTCCTCGATGGTGCCGTCTTTACGGAACGTGACACGCTCTATGCAGACCGAACGGCGTTTGTCCATCCGTGGCGAATAGTCATTATGGTGATAGAACAGATACCACTGACCGCGGAACTCCACAAAACTGTGATGGTTGGTCCAGCAGCCGTCAGCGTGCTCCTGCATGAAGACACCCTTGAAGTCCCAAGGCCCCAGCGGTGAGCGCGACATGGCATAGGCCAGCGTCTCGGTGCCCTTGTCCTTACGCACCCAGGGAAACGTCAGGTAGTACCAGTCGCCACGACGGAAGACAAAGGGGCCTTCCTTGAAGCCCTCGGGCAGTCCCTTCATCTGCTGACCGCCGACCTGCACCGCGCCTCCCTGCGGGAAGGTGACCGTCTCCAGTTCGCCGTCCAGTTCCTTCATGCTGTCTTTCAGCTTAGCTCCGCGGATACCCATGCCACTCCAATAGATATAGGAGGTGCCGTCGTTGTCAACAAGCACACAGGGGTCGATACCCATGACCCCGCGGATGGGTTCTGCCTCAGGACGGAAAGGCCCCTCCGGTCTGTCGGCAACAGCCACCCCCACCGCGAAACCTCGCTCGCTCTTGGGGGCGTCTGGGAAGTAGAAGTAATATTTCCCTCCCTTTTCCACACAGTCAGGAGCCCACATGGAGTAGGCATCGGGCTTGCCCCAAGGCACTTGCTCTTGTGACAGAATGACGCCGTGGTCCGTCCAGTCGGTCAGATTGTCGGACGAGAATACATGGTAGTCCGCCATACAGAACCACTCGTCAGCAGGATGGCCGGCTATGGTGCTGACCGTTGCCGGCGCCGTTATGTCGTGCGACGGATAGAGGTAGAGTCGATTATTAAAGACGCGCGCTGTCGGGTCGGCCGTGAACTGGTCACGAATGACAGGTTGTTGGGCCGATGCCGACAGTGCCGCCAACGCGAGTAATGATAATAGTTGTTTCATGGTTACGCTATTCGTTGGTGATGACCACGCCGCCGTTCTGCGGAATGGTGATGGCGAGCTGTTGCTTCTTGCTGAGCTTGACGGCTTTCTTGCTGCCCTGCAGCTGGGCGTCGTCGGCATAGACCGAGAGCGTGGTCCCCTTGTCGAACATGGGCAGTGCCAGCGTTTTCTTAACAGCCTGCCCTTCCGCATTAATACCCACGACAAACCAGCGCGAGCCGCTGCGGCGGGCCAGGATGATATATTTGCCGGGATAGCCGTCGATGAAACGCACCTCGTCCCAGGTGGTGGGCACCTTCTTCATGAAGTCGACAGCCCACGCAGGAGCATCGGTCAGATTGTTGGGAGCCATGGCGAAGTGCTGTACGGCACTCTGGAAGAGTACAGCCGTGGCCAGCGCAAAGACGTCGCTGGTGCGGCGGATGGTGCCGTGCCGGTTGTCAGTACTGTAGCGCTTGTTCAGCGTCGAACCGCCGAAGTCCATCGAGCCCACGGTGTTGCGCAGGAAGGGATGGATGCAGGCATTGCGGGCCTCGGCATCGCAGAAGTCCTGGCCGAAGTGCAGGTTCTCTGAGGCCAGCACAGCCTCCGAGGCTACGTAGTTCGGATACATCCGTTCCCAGCCGCGAGGCAGCGTACAGCCGTGGAAGATGCAGAGCAGGCCGAAGTCGTTGGCGTCGCTGAGGATGTCCTCATAGAGCTGCATCATGGGCTGCTTGTCGCCGCCGAAGAAGTCGACCTTGATGCCACGGATGCCGTTGTCGTGCATCCATTTCATCTCCTGCCGGCGGATGCGGCTGTTGTTCATCTTGCCGATAGGGGTCTGCGGGGCATCGTTCCATGCACCATTGGAGTTGTACCACAGGAAGAGGGCCACGCCCTTCGACTTGGCATAGCGGGCCAGCTCGGCCACACGGTCGTAGCCTATCTGCTTGTCCCAGTGGGCATCGACGAGGACGGTCTGCCAGCCCATGGCAGCCGAGAAGTCGATGTACTCCTTCTGCTCATCAAAGTTACAACTGGAGTCCATACGGATAATCCACGACCACGAGCCCTTGCCGTAGACGTACTGCTGCGAGGGCTGGTATTTAGGCTCTACGAGGTCGAAGGGCACGGTGGTCTCGACGATGTTGGCCAGCGGGCCGACGGTGATGGTGCGCCACGGCGTCACGGCAGGCAGTCCGAGGGCAGGTGTCGCAGAGTGCTGCCCGTTCAGTTCGCCGGGCATGGGGAAACCGATGCAATAGCAACCGCCGCCAGCATTTAGCAGTCGGCAGCCCACATAGTTGCCGTCGGTTCCCGTCTCGCTGATGAGCACCCAGCAGTCCTGTTCCTTAAACAGGCAGGGGAAGGTATAGCCCTGCCCCCAGCCGTTCTTGCCCACAGGCTCGTCCAGCGTGTAGGGCGTCTCGTAACTGGGCATGGTACGGGCAAAGCCCACCATGGGTTGCGACTGCGGACAGAGGAACGTCGTGGTGCCGTCGGGCAATGTAAAACTGCTGGCCTCACGCTCAACGACACAAACGCGGCGCGTGTTGCCCATGGGGTTGGGCTGCTTGGCGTGCAGGCGATAGCGGAATGCCACGTCGCGGTTGCTGACGCGGAAGATGATGTCCATCACCGGTTCTCCCTTTTGCGTATAGGTGGCTACAGCCTCGTTGGCACGATAGTCCACATGGCTCTGCTTGATGTTACGCAACTCATAGGTCTCTGCGACCTCGCGGCTTTCGACACCCTTCAGCGTCAACCCCTGCGAAAAGTCGCCGATGTCAGTCACCAGACCGAGGGCCGAGCGTTTTACCACCTCCTTGCCTTGATAGTTCACCCGATAATAGGGTTTGCCTTGATTCTTCAGTTCCAGAAAGACCAGTATCTTCCCGTCAGGACTCTTGATGGTTTGTGCTTGGGTTACAGTGGTCAGGCACAACAGTGCCAGAGCCATCATCATTAATTTCTTCATCATATGTTCATATTTTATTTCTTGTTATACTCCAACGTCCAACCCTTACGTTGCAAGAGTCCAGGGTGTTTGCCCGTCAGCATCTTGGCAGCCTCACCGTCTCCCTTCAACTGCCAGTCAAGCCATGCCAGTGCCGGAATGGTGAATTCACCGCCATGAGCCTCACGGTAAGTACCGCCATGGCCTACGGGATAGTTGGCCACATAGGCAGACACATGTTGGATAAGGCGGTAGTCGTCCATGCCATTCTCATAGGCTATGTCCTCCTTACCTCCTAAGATGTAGAATACAGGGGTATGGATGTCCTTCAGCTTCGACTTCTGAGGCATGGGCATTCCACCCACCGCCTGGGCAGCATTCTCCACCTTGAAGAGTCCGCTATTGCATATCATCAAGGCGGTGATGCGCGGATCGGCACAGTTGAACAGCGACTGCAAGCCACCACACGACATACCAGCCACGCAGATATGCTTCGTGTCAATCTTCTCAAAATAAGGCGACTGTGGGTCTGCATTCTGTACTACAGCCCAGTCAATGCTCTCTATCTGCTGTTGCGTTGTTGACATAGGACCCTTGTAGGGCTCGTCATCCATGGGGATATAACCCGTTGCCAAGACGAGATAGCCATGAGAAGCTATCTCATTGAGAAATTTGTAGTGCTCCCATGGAGAGTTGCTACAGGCACCGTTGCCCCATACCAATACGGGAAGCGGGTGTTTCTGACTGAACGCCGTGAGGTCTTGGGGTACAAACACTGTATGAGCAGGCAGTGTAGCCACTTCTTTCATCACTGCCTTATAGGCACCCGTGCCGCCTTCCTCAACGATACGCGAACGGGGTTGTGCCGACATTCCCTGCGCCATCAAGCCAAGCAGAGCCAGCACGATCAGCATTGTTTTCTTCATCTTATCTGTTTTTGGTTTATTGTTTACAGGTTTGCTGCTGCAAAAGTACACAAATTTAATGAGACGCACTTTTCTGCACGTCTCATTTTATTTCCAGTATGTAACATAACAGGAGTCTGACTAACCTAAGATGTACTTCTCGGCATTCAGGTGGAAGAGCTTTTCTTTCTCCTCTTCTGTCAGATCCAGCGTCTTCACGAACTTCATCATGTTTGCCAGACACTCGTAGCGAGATAGTCCATCAGCTCAGAGCCATCTTTTTCAAACGGTTCGAATTCAAATATTTCGTCTTCGATGATAGTCGGTTTCATATTATCTGCAAAGTTACAAATAAAGCTTGGGATTAACAAATCATTCGCTAGAAAACTTCGAAAAACTGCGATTTCTGCAAGTTTTTCATTTAGCTATGCGATCGCTCGATGTCAGGCCAAGACAACTCTCAAGAGTTACTGGCATGAATTACGAGACCATCAGGAATATAGCAAAAAATTGCCATGAAAACAGGCACCCATACCCAGGTGCCTGTCCCCATGACTACCACATTTTCCTGCTCCCCTATGCGGGTAAAGGTAAGGGGAGCAGGCATCGATGCGTTTTGCGTAATTCTCACATTCACGATTTATCTGGAGTAGCCGAACACGTGAGACAAGTACCAGTCCCCTGTGCTCCCGTTGTTAATAATATGATTTACTACTTCGCCGTGATAGTCATAGTGTATGGCTCATTGTCTTTGAGCGCCTCATCGGTGCTGTACCATTTGATGGTGAACTGCGAGATACCCATGTCCAAGGCATAGCCCTTCAATGTCTGCAGGGCATTCTCGTTGTTGAGCATTTGCTTCGATGAGTTCACCAGGTTCTGGATGGTATTCTCGCTCTTAGCCGTCTGGTCGGCAAGCACTATGGTGGGCTGATAGAGGTCTGGGAACTGCTGCTTCAGATAGTCTGTCAGCTGCCCCTTCTGCCCCTCATGACCAGGCTGCCCAATCTCCGGGAAGTCAACATCCATGCGCCATGTCTGCTGAGAGCGGTTAGGTGCAGCAATAGTGTAGGATGTCGTTCCATCCGTTAAACTATTTTTAAGTATGAATTTACCATCGAAATTCGAACAACCGCTAAGCAAAAAAGCCAAAGAATGGTTATCTTCTATGTTCAGCGTAAAATCTCCTTCAGGATTGGCTACCGACCAACATGCCTGATTCATCATGTCCACATCGCCTGTCAGTGCATCAGGAGCCAACGGATGATTTTCATCTTCGCCCGCCATCATATTTACACCAATAGCGTAGTTCCAAGTAACCTTCGATCCCTCCGTGTTCTTTTGCACCTTCAGCTCTTTGGCATTCGAGGTATAGCCCATCGTGTAGAGGGTACCGTTGGTATATCCGTGCGAATAACTGACACTGGGTCTTACACCCACCTCCTTCGTGGTGACGACAGGCGTCACAGAGCCACCGATATTGGTTGTCTCCTCCTTATACTCGCCTACGGTCACCGTAACGCTGGCATCGTTGTTGTCGGTGTGGGGAACCGCTTCTTCCAACTTTGGCTCACCTTTTCCTGTCAGGTTCATAGAGTAATCACCATGATCAAACCATACACCATACCAGTACTGCATATTAAATACATCTTTACCCATTTCATCACCTGGACCAAATTGTATACCATACGTAGTGCTATTATTACCATACCACTTGTTTTCTTCGTAAGGACCTTGATACAACGTTTTGTTTGCGTCAAAACGTGCATCCCCATCTTGTTTTCCGCCAATGGATGCTGTGGTGTGCTGCTGCACAAGAATATAATCCTTATTGGTATCCATGTTGTGTGTGCCCCATATCCTATATATCTGCTTGTAAGCATTAGGTTTAGACTTCGGACCTGTATAATTAAATTCCCATTCAGCATTCCACACCCATGCCGAAAGGTCTGCCTGATAGGTGTATTCCTCGCTGGCACTCATCAAGTCGTTGATGGCATCGGTTCCATTGGCTCTGTGGTTTATTCCATTGCTTGCGAGCGACTGCTCCTTGGTGTTAATCCACTCTGCCGCGCCATCGGCTTTCAAGCCGCTGGTATAGGGGCTGTATTCATTGGTAGTAGTCCCGCTTCCATCTAAAATTCTACTGCCGTTTTTATCCTCAATTACCGCGGAACTGGTAGAATACTGGTGGGGAGCACACTGATAATAGCCCATACGAGAGAAGATGACCATTTCGGCAACCGGCTGCGCTTCATCGCTAGCAGCACGGTGGCCAGACTTAGCTTGGATGTTGGCAATGCGCGCCTTGAAGCGCTCTGCCTCGGCATTGACAGCATTGGCAGACTGACTGTTGGACGGGTTATAGTTAATGATGATGCCGCTGCCGTCGTCCTCGGTCAGAATGGCGTGAGTAGCCTGCGCCAGCTTTGCCGACAGCTGCTCCATCACGTTCACCAAGTG
>DEWO01000138.1 GCA_002363695.1 Prevotella sp. UBA3208 | reverse complement strand
CAGCGTGTCTTACTATTTAAATACAAATTTTTTACATACCTACGAAATCCAATGCATTCCGCTTAATAACAAGCGGATAACGGTCGGTAGTGAATAAAAATGCAGCTTCTGCCAAAAAAGAGGGCGGTAACTGCATTTTTATTGCAATTTGTTTGGATATTAGATGAATATTTGCGAACTTTGCAGGCGTTTTTAAAAATAGAGTTACACATATATTAAATATATTTATGGCTGAACAATTAGACATTCAAGAACTCGAACAGGTAGTTGTCCGGTTCTCTGGTGATTCCGGTGACGGTATGCAGCTGGCCGGAAACATCTTCTCTACGGTATCAGCTACCGTAGGCAATGGTATCTCAACATTCCCCGACTATCCTGCTGACATCCGCGCCCCGCAAGGTTCGCTGACAGGTGTCTCCGGATTCCAGGTACACATCGGTGCCGGTCAGGTCTACACTCCTGGCGACAAGTGCGACGTGCTGGTGGCCATGAACGCTGCCGCCCTGAAGACGCAGTATCGCTATGCCAAGCCCGATGCCACCATCATCATCGACACCGACTCCTTCGGTCCTAAGGACTTGGAGAAGGCACAGTTCCAGTCGGAGGACTATCTGGGCGAGATGGGTATCGACCCTGACCGCGTCATCCAGTGCCCCCTGACTCAGATGGTGAAGGACTGTCTGGCTGATACAGGCATGGACAACAAGGCCATCCTGAAGTCGCGTAATATGTTTGCCCTGGGTCTGGTGTGCTGGCTCTTCGACCGCGACTTGTCGTTGGTAGCCAACTTCCTGAAGGAGAAGTTTGCCAAGAAGCCTGCCGTTGCCGAGAACAATATCAAGGTGGTACAGGCAGGCTATGACTACGGACACAACACCCATTCGAGTGCTGTCAACGTGCGTCGTATTGAAACCAAGAACAAGGTGCCTGGACGCTATATGGACATCACGGGTAACAAGGCTACTGCCTACGGCTTCATTGCTGCTGCCGAGAAGGCTGGCCTGAAGCTCTACCTGGGTTCTTACCCCATCACTCCTGCTACCGACGTGCTGCACGAGCTGTCGAAGCACAAGTCACTGGGTGTGACCACCGTGCAGTGCGAGGACGAAATCTCGGGTTGCGCCTCAGCCCTCGGTGCTTCGTTCGCAGGAGCCTTAGGTGTTACTTCGACCTCCGGTCCTGGCATCTGCCTGAAGTCTGAGGCCATGAACCTTGCTGTCATCATGGAACTGCCTCTTGTGGTGCTTGACGTGCAGCGTGGCGGTCCGGCCACGGGTCTGCCCACCAAGTCGGAACAGACCGACCTGCTGCAGGTGCTCTTCGGCCGTAACGGCGAGAGCCCCATGCCGGTGCTGGCTGCTACCAGTCCTGCCGACTGCTTCGACGCTGCCTACCAGGCTTGTAAGATTGCCCTTGAGCACATGACGCCCGTCGTGCTGCTGACCGATGCTTATATCGCCAACGGCTCGGGTGCCTTCCGTCTGCCCGAGATGGCCAAACTGGACGCCATCAATCCTCCCTATGTTCCTGAGGAGCTGAAGGGCAAGTGGACTCCCTATATGCGTGCCGAGAACGGCACCCGCTACTGGGCTGTGCCCGGCCGTGAGGGATTCACCCACATCCTGGGTGGCCTGGAGAAGGACTCTGAGACGGGTGCCATCTCTACCAATCCCGAGAACCACGACCTGATGACTCGTCTGCGTCAGCAGAAGATTGCCAACATCCAGGTGCCCGACCTCGAAGTCATCGGCGACAAGGATGATGCCGACCTGCTCGTTGTGGGCTTCGGCTCTACATACGGTCACCTGCACTCGGCTATGGACGAGTTACGGCAGAAGGGCTACAAGGTGGCTCAGGCTCAGTTCAAGTACCTGAACCCGCTGCCGAAGAACACAGCAGAGGTGCTGACGAAGTACAAGAAGGTGGTTGTGGCTGAGCAGAACATGGGTCAGCTGGCTGCCTATCTGCGCATGAAGGTCGACAACTTCGTACCCTTCCAGTTCAACCAAGTCAAGGGCCAGCCCTTCGTCGTTGAAGAGTTAGTGAACGCTTTCGAGGATATCTTGAAGAAGTAAAAAGGTAAATAAGTAAAAAGGTAAAACAATGAGTTATACTGCAAACGATTTTAAGAAAGGACAGCCACGTTGGTGTCCTGGATGCGGTGACCACTTCTTCCTGGCATCGTTTCACAAAGCATTGGCGGAAATCGGCGTAGCTCCACAGGATACTGCCGTCATCTCAGGTATCGGCTGCTCCAGCCGTCTGCCTCACTATATGGCCACCTACGGCATGAACACCATCCACGGCCGTGCTGCCGCCATAGCCACAGGTGCCAAGGTTGCCAACCCCAACCTCACCGTATGGCAGGTGTCGGGCGACGGTGACGGACTGGCTATCGGTGGTAACCACTTCATCCACGCCAACCGTCGTAACATCAACCTGAACATGATTCTGCTCAACAACCGTATCTACGGTCTGACCAAGGGCCAGTACTCGCCTACCAGCCCCCGTGGCTTCGTCAGCAAGTCGAGCCCCTATGGCACCGTCGAGGATCCCTTCCGTCCTGCTGAGCTGTGCTTCGGCGCCCGTGGCCATTTCTTCGCCCGTGCCGTTGCCACCGATGCTCCTGGAACCATCGAGATTCTGAAGGCTGCCTATGCTCACAAGGGGGCTGCTGTCTGCGAGATTCTGCAGAACTGCGTCATCTTCAACGACGGCACCCACGAGGCCGTATATAATAAGGAGGGTCGTAAGAAGAATGCCATCTACGTGCGTCATGGCGAGAAGCTCGTCTTCGGCGAGAACTCGGAGTTCGGACTGGTTCAGGAGGGCTTCGGCCTGAAAATTGTCGAGATTGGCAAGGACGGCTATACGCTCGATGACGTGCTGGTACACGATGCCCACTGTGAGGACAATACCCTGCAGCTGAAGCTGGCCCTGATGGGCAATGGCGACGGATTCCCCGTGGCACTTGGTGTCATCCGCGACGTCGATGCTCCAACCTATGACGAGGCCGTAACTGCTCAGATTCAGGAGGTGTCAGCGCAGAAGAAGTACCACAACTTTGCCGAGCTGCTCGAGACCAACGACATTTGGGAGGTGAAATAAAATAACATACATTATTAATATATTAACTAAAAAGAGGAAAAAAACCAATGAACAAATTATTCAAGATGCTGCTCTTCGTGTGCGGTTTTGCCATGATGCTGACCGCCTGCAGCAAAGACGATGACAAAAACAACAACACAAACACAAACGACGAGACCACAGTACAGCCGGCCAAGTACACCATCATGATCTATGGTTGTGGCGGTGCAAATGTCGACTGGCAGGTTGACGGCGCTATTGAAAACATGGCCAAGTCCTTAGGCGTCAGCAACAACCAGGTGCGTGTCACCGTCATGTACTCCATGTCGAAAGACATCTCTACCCACCAGAGCCTTGACCCCTCAGTGACACCAAACCATTTCTACGGCGAGTTCGGCAAGACCTACCGCTATGAACTCACCAAGGACTTCACGAAATATGCGAATGACCTCAACGCCTTCCGCAAAGACTGCTTCTACAAGAATGCCTCCGAGGTAGAACTCTACAAGGAGTCTACCCTCGTTGACTACATCAAGTGGGCCAAGCAGACCGCTCCTGCCGAGAACTACATCCTGATGCCTACCAACCACGGTGGCGGCTTCGACCTTGACCATGAGGTATTTACTCGCGGCATTGGCTACGACGACAACCACGACAACAAGGGTGTAGCCATCAAGACCATCGCCGAGGCCCTCAAGGAGACCGGCAAGATCAAGGCCATCTACTGGTACGGCTGTCTGATGGGTCAGCTCGAAGTGTTCACCGAGGTTGCTCCCTACTGCGAATACCAGTTTGCCAGCTCGCACGTAGCACGCATCAACAACAAGCACATCACTGGGCTCATCGATGCCATCAATGCCTCGCCCAACGACTTTGAGGCAGCCATCGCCAAGCAGCATACCACCATCGAAACCGTCAACGGGGACTTCCTCAATGTGAAAGACAGTAAGAACCCCAACATCATGCACAACGAGAACTGCGACTTCGGCTGCTGGCGCTCTGACAAGCTGGCCGCCATCAACACACAGGTGAAAGCCCTGGCCGACCTGCTCGCCGCCAACTACGCTACCAATGCCAGCGACATCGACCAGGCAACCCATCTCGTCTACCTCTTCGAGAAAGACTGCCCCTATATCGACCTGCTCGACTATGCCAACCTGGTATCCAACTATCTGCAGAACACCACTCTGAAGACTCAGGCAGAGAAGATTGTCAGCGACTTGCATACAGCCTACAACGCTGCCACCATGTATCGCTTCTGCGGTGTCAACCGCAAAACCAGCGACGGCTACTTTATTGCACCCGTCGTCAGCGGCGACAAGCCCGGTTACTCAATAGGCATCTCCGTCTACGCCAAGAACGAGAGAACCTATACCAACTACGGTGCCAACTACAAGGCCTCTGCCTTCGACGCAGCCACCGGCTGGAGCAAGTGGCTCAATGTCAACAATGTGGCAGTGAAAGATTCAGAAACCAACCCCTGCAACGACTCGTCGTGGGAGACCTTCTGGCTTGAAGACCCCGAAGACGACGAAGATTAAAATACACACAACAGATACAAAAAAAGAAAGAGGATGTGCCTATTTTCCGGCACATCCTCTTTCTTTTTCCTTTATTCACTCACTTGTCAGCCTTCTTCCTGAACGACTGCAGCTTCTCGCCGAAGCACAGGTCGCCACAGTCGCCGAAGCCGGGTATGATGTACTTTTGCTCGTTCATGCCCTCGTCGATGGCGGCACACCAGATAGTGCTGTCCTCAGGCAGCGCCTCCTTGACCACCTCGATACCCTCGGGAGCCGCAATGACACAGCAGATGTGAATCTTCTTCGGCTTGCCAGCCTCCATCAGTGCCTCGATGGCAGCAGCCAGACTGCCGCCCGTAGCCAACATTGGGTCTACGATGAGCAGCGTCTTGCCTTTCACGCTAGGTGTGGCGATGTACTCTGCATGGACGCCCACTTCCGTATGTTCGCGGTTGATGTACATACGATAAGCCGACACAAAGGCATTGTCGGCACCGTCAAAGACGTTGAGGAACCCCTGGTGGAAGGGCAGTCCGGCACGCAGCACGGTGGC
>DEWO01000109.1 GCA_002363695.1 Prevotella sp. UBA3208 | reverse complement strand
GGAGCTTGATGCCGTTCTGGCGGCAAAAGTCAGCGATGCTATCGGCAGCGCCGAAGTTCCATACGCCTTCTGCAGGGTGCATCTCGCCTACCTTCATGTCGTTCTCGGCAGTGATGCTGTTGAACTCCTTCTTGATAAGGGCAACCTGCTCAGGAATCTGGATGTTGTACTTGTTGACGGCTACTCCAATGGTGAAGTAGTCCTTATAGGTATCTTTCATACCTAATGCGGCATTTGGGTCGGCGGGCTGTCCCCACTGTGCCCACGTGCAAGTACTGCTGATGGCAAGTAATGCCAGCGTAAAGATGGTTTTCTTCATTTTAATGTCTGGTTTTTATGTTAATGACAATTTTATCCGGCTGCAAAGTTACGAATAATTTTCGAGTTATGCATGCCTATATGTAACATATATTTTGCCGTATGTTACATCCTCACTCGATGGCTATGCGCTGTATCATGACCCCCGGGTCGCCGGTAAAGAGTGTGATGGTATGATTCGTCTTTCCAGCCTTAAGCGGAAGGCGTAGCCTGAGAGTGGTCTCGTTGCGCATTACCTGGTCTTTCCAGTGTCGGGAGTATTCAGTGAAGAGATTATCTGCCAGCTGAGGCTTGCCGCCGTCGATGGCGATGCCCAGTTTGTTGCCCCGCCCCTTAAAAAGCGGCCAGGTGGGGACCACAGACAACAGTACGCAAACACTGTCGCAGCCGGCTGTGCTGAAGGTGTAGCTGACATGTGGGCTCTGCGGGGAGGCTGCATCGAACACATTGTCGGTGGGTGACAGCAGCTGTACGACCTTCCAGTCTCGTCCGATGCCGTGGATGATGCGGATGCCGTCGGACATTTCTGTTGGGGTTGTCAGGTCGAGGATGTGGGGAAGCAGGGTGCGGCGGGGGGATGAGAGGATGGCGGGGACGCCCTCGCCCTCGTAGGGATTGAGGGTGACAGGCGGCATTGTCTGATAGAGAGAGCACCAGCCTGTGGGGAGCATCATCATTGCATGCCACTTGCCGTCGCACTGGCAGTTGTAGCGGTTGTTGAGGGTCTGGATGCTGTCGTAGGCCAGTGCCGACTGGCGTGCGGCCCAGTTGGCGCCCTCTGCATCGAGTTGCGCGGCCAGCTCGTGGTTGAGCTGTGCCATCAGGAACTTGCGGTTCATCTGGTAGGCCGCACAGATGGGGTACTCCATCAGCTGGAAGTAGGCATCGCGCGCTGACGTGGGGGCGAGGTGCATCACCGTCTCGGCAATCTCACGATAGTCGGACAGCCGCTGCTGGGCCTCGCCGGTGGCGAAGGAGAACTCGGTGTCGCGCAGTCCGCTGTGCTGGCGGTCGTCCCACTGGTATTCGTATCCCATGAATTCGGGCTTACGGCTCCAGGCAAGACGATAGTAAGTGTCGAGCATCCGTTGGAAGTCGGGCTCCAGTCTTGCGCCGAAGATGCCGGCCAGGAAACGGGCCTGGTGAGTGTTGGCACGATTATGGTCGAAAGCCTCGAAGTCCCAGGCCATGTCCATAAAGGTCTGTATGCCCAGTTCCATCGGCTTGATGTCGCCCACGTTGAGCAGCCAGTAGCGGTCTGCCCCGGTTTCGTAGGCCTTCTTCAGTTCCTCGTACATGAGAGCGGGCGGGGTGGTGTTGAGCCACAGGTAATCGTGGGGCGCACCGAGATAGGAGAGGTGATAATAGACCCCGGAGTGTCCGCTGCGTTGCTGTTCCTGTGGCGAGGCTACACGTTTCATGTAGCCGTAGTTGTCGTCCACCCAGACGAGTGTGACATCGTCGGGCACCTGGAGACCGTCTTCATAGATGTCCATTGTCTCCTTGTAAGGCACGAAGATCTGGGGAATGTCTGCCGCCGGCCTGCCGGTATGCTTTTCTAGAAGGCGGCGCTGTGAGGCGACGACTTCTTCGAGGAGCGACACGCGCCGGACCCTTGGGATGTTGCCTTGCAGGCCTGTGTCGTGTAGTCCCCGCATGGCCACGGTGTAGATATTTTCGAACCGGGCAGCCTCGGAGAGCCGGCTGTCCCACTTGCGGCAGATGGCCTCACCGTTGGTTTCATAGTTCCACTCACCGTCTGTCTCGGAGTTCCACTCACTCTTGGCAGCATTGTTCAGCAGTAGCGGCTCGCAATGTGAAGTGGTGATGATGATGCCGAAGGAGTCGGCCACGAGTTTGTTGTCGGGGTGGGCATAGAAAGCGCCGGTACATGGGTGCATGGCGGGGGCTAGCATGTTGGCCTTCAGGCGGAGCAGGAGTTCACAGACACGGGCATACGTCTTGGGGCCGATGTCGCCGAGCTGGCGCTCATAGTTGGTAGCGGCCCAAGGCTTCAGACCCCAGTCCTCATCATTGATGAAGATACCACGGTACTTCACAGAGGGCTGGCGAGAGGTAAAGTCAGCCTCTACGTAGGCCGTCTTCCGCCGGACGACGGGCACATCGGCCCACCAGTACCAGGGCGAGACCCCTAAGGCCTCGGAGAGTGACAGCACCCCATAGGCTGTGCCCCGACGGTCGCTACCCACGATGTAGAGCCGGTCGGCAGCCTTTTTGATGAGGAACTGCTCCCATCCGCCCCTGATGGCTGTGACATCGAGACGGTGGCAGGCGACAGCCTCGTCGATGAGTGGACTGTGGCCCAGGGTGCCGACGACGATGGCGGGGGAGGGGGAAAGTGTATCTTGCACAGCGGGTTGTGGCATGAGGAGCCGGGGCTGGATGCCCGTGACGCGGCAGATGTCGTTGCAAAGTAGCCGGGCTGCCTTATGGACCACTATGGGTTCGTCGTGGGCGACACATATCGTGGCGACCTCAGTGCCGGTGAAAAGCGGGAAACCGCCTGGGCGGTCGAGGATGCGGAGCTGGCCGGGGACGGATTGAGCCTGGGCCCTGCTGCCGGAAACCCGGGACGGGTCGCTCCATGCTGGCAGCACGGAGAACACGGCGCACAAAACAAGAATATGGCGCGTAATCGCTACGCACCATATCCTCGATAACTTACTATCTACGTTCATTACTAACTAACTTGACTTGTGGGAATCAATCAATAGCCAGGATTCTGCTCCAGCTTGCCATCTTTGTTGGCCTGAATAGCCGACAGAGGGATGGGGAACAGGTCAAAATGGGCATCGTAGTCCTTGCCGTCGGCACTGTGGGCAGCACTGAAGTAGGGATTGTACTTCTTGATGCGCTCAGCCAGTTTGCCAGTACGGGCCAGTGTAAGACGACGCTTCTCCTCACATACAAGTTCACGGAGACGCTCATCAAGGATGAAATCAAGATCCATCTGATCGGCAGTGACCTCCTTTGCCTTTGCACGATGGCGAAGCACGTTGATATCGGCAGCAGCCTCTGCATTCTTACCCAGTTTCACGTTTGCCTCGGCGCGTAGCAGGTAAGCCTCGGCCAGACGGAAGAAATACTGATCGGTGTATGTCTTGCCACCCGTACCGGCCAGTTGGTAGGTTGACTTATTCTGATACTGGGCATCGGGATGGTGGAATGGCGTGGTCATCTTGGTGGAGTAGCCGCACATGAAGCGGTTGGGGAGCTGCGTGGTGGCATTCACGCCGCCGCCGAAGCCAGTCTCCATAGACCAGCCCTCAGGCAACTTAGTATGTTCGAGATCGAAGTAGCCGTCGGGCATGGCAGCAGCCAGCTCAGGACGATCCTGCAGCACGTTCTGGCGGTGAATCTTGAAGCGACGGGGCCAGTTGTACTCAGAATTACGCATATCGTCGAAGTCGTCGGCCCAGATGCCATTGTACAGGTGGTCGACGGCATAGTGGGTACCGATGCCACGGCCACCGGTCATGTCGCCGATAGGCCAGTCGAAGAGTTGGACCTTCGTGCCGTCGGGTGCGATGAGCTGGAACTTATCCACCTGCGGGGCGAAGAAACGCTCACCCCAGAAACTGCCGGGATTCCAGAAGAAGTGGCTGGTGTTGTTACCACCACCGTCAACGTTAGTCTCGAACTGGATGACCCATACACCTTCGGTATTGCCTGAGGTGCGGTTCTGGTTGTTCGGACGGAACAGGTCGTAGAACACGTCGCCATCCTCCTTGGCCTGTGAGCCGAAACGCTCGGTCATGAGGGCAAGGTTAGGATTGTTGATGACAGCCGAGGCGGCATTGGCAGCCTTGTCATTGGCACCTGTAGCCAGATAGACCTCTGAAAGCAGCATATTGGCAGCAGGCTTGCTGATTTCACCGTCTTTCACTGTGTTAATCTCGGGCAGGTTGGCTGCGGCAAACTCCAGATCCTCTATGACCTGTGCCCACACCTTGTCCTTCGACTCGCGTGTGTAGTCGGTCTTAGGTGCAGTCACCTCCTCCGTCTGAAGGGGCACGTCGCCATAGAGCAGAACCAGCGTGCGATAGCCTAAGGCCCGGAAGAAACGGCCCTTAGCCTCGAATACTTTCTTCTGGTCGTCAGTCAGGGCCGTAGCAGAAGGCAGGCGGCTGATGATGGTGTTGGCCTGGGCGATAAGCTTATAGTTCTCATCCCAGTAGAACTTGGCGAGGGCGCCCGATGGAGAGAAATCGGCTGTCACGTTCGACTGCAAGGGGTCTGCAGTAATCCACATATCAGCGACCTTCGAAAGGTCGGTCGTACGGTCGTAGGTCGTATAGAACTCCTCACGCGTCAGATAGTAGAGCTCAGTGACTGAAGCGTCGAAGTCAGCTTTCGTATTGTATGAGTTGGATGCCGAATTAAAGTCGAGGGCTTTCTCCTCCAGGAACTTGTCTTCGTTACACCCGGTCAGCATCAGCGCTGACAAAATGGTGAATAAAATTATTTTTTTCATGTGTAATGGCAATTAAAGATTGATATTGATACCAAATGTCACACTCTTCATGACAGGTCGGTCGGCATAGCCGCTACCGGTCATTCGGTTCTGACCGTTAATGTCCTGATAGGTAATGTTGGGCTCAGGATCCCATCCGTGCCAACCAGAGAAGGTCAGCAGGTTTTTACCACTCACATAAATGTTGATGCCGTCAATACGGATTGCCTGCATCCACTGGCGGGGCAGGTCGTAAGAGAGGGTGATGTCCTGCAGGCGGAGGAATGAGCGGTTCTCGTAACGGAAAGGATTAATGGCCGGGTTAGCATTGTAGAGGGCATAGATACCACTGGTATTGGAGGGCGTCCAGAAGTTATCAACCTGCTCTGTCAGTCGATTGTGGCGCAGGGTGTTATCATTGACTAGCTCGGCGAAGGAGTTCTTACCCTGGAAGCTCTTGCTGCCACCAAGAACGGCATTGAGGAAGAAACTCAGGGTGAAGCCCTTGTACTTGAAACTGTTCAGCAAGCCCATGCGGACAGAAGGATCTGCCTTACCGATGATGCTGCGGTCGTTCTCATCGATCTTGCCGTCGTTGTTGATATCCACGATGCGGTAGTTTCCTGGATGATAACCTTCGGGGATATTGTCACCCACCTGCCAGATACCGTCGATGGTATAGTCGTAGATAGCGGAGAGCGACTCGCCGATGAACAGTGAAGAGGAAGTGAGGTCATCTTCCTGGCCATCGCCGTTTGTATCGAGACCTGACAGCTTGTTGATCTTATTGCTATTCGTAGAGAGGTTGAACATAGAGGTCCACTCGAAGTCCTTGGTCTGGATGTTACGCGTGTTGATGGTGATTTCAAAACCATTGTTTTGGATTTCGCCGACATTGGACATGATAGAGGTGAAACCTGTGATAGAAGGAATCTGAACTGCGTAGAGCAGATCCTTTGTCTTGGTGGTATAGTACTCGATGTTACCAGTGATGCGGTTGTTGAACAGAGCGAAGTCAAGACCAAAGTTGAAGCCAGAGGTCTTCTCCCACTTCAGGTCGTTGTTGGCCAAAGAGGCAAGCTCTTGGCGCATGGCTCCTGAGACACCATCGCCGAAGATATAGCCGATGGAAGAATTAACCTTTGCCAGTGAAGAGTAGCGTGAGGTCTGGTTACCGCTCATACCCCAGCCAGCGCGAAGCTTCAGGTAGTCCAGTTGAGGTACTTTGAACCACTTCTCGTTTGAGATCACCCAGCCAAGTGCAACAGAGGGGAACACAGCCGACTTGTTGTTAGAAGAGAAGCCAGAGAAGCCATCACGACGTACGGTGGCAGTCACCATGTAGCGGGTGTCGTAGGAGTAGTTGACACGAGCCATCTGGTAGAGCAGTGTCTCCAGCCAGGCGTCTGAGCTGGTGTTCTGGGTGGAAGCAAGTTCCAGTGAATTGTAGCCGAGCGTCATGCGCGGGAAGAGTTTGGCATCGGCAGCCGTATAGCCGTACTTACGGCGCGAGGCGCCATAGACGAGCGTGGCGCCGACGGTGTGCTTGCCAAAGTCGTTATTATAGTTCACGATGTTGTCAAGCGTCCAGTCATAATAAGTAGAGTGGTGCTTGTAAGCCTGACCATTGCTGTTTTCGGCAAACTCGCTGGAATAGTGGTGCTCGCCGATGCGATAGTTGTTACCAAAGTTGATGCGGTAGGTAAGTCCCTTTAGCGGCAACTGCACTTCACCATAGATATTGGCGAAGAACTGGTTAGTGCGGTCGTAGTCGTCCACCAGTGAACCATGATACGGGTTCTCACGTGCATCGTGAGCAGGGTAATGGTTCATGTTGCCATTCTCGTCATAGGGGCGTGTCAAGGGGCTGCACTCGATGAGGAAGGGGAGGTAGGTCTCCTGTCCGTCGCGGTTCTCAAATGAACCGAAAGCCTGGATACCTGCCTTCAGCCACTTCACTGGCTGGATGTCAAGGTTGACGCGGATAGAGTTACGGCTGTAGTCATCGTTGAGCAGATAGTTCTGCTGCTGGGTGTTGCCTAATGAAATTAAGTATGACATGGCATCGCTGCCGCCAGAAACGTTCAGCTTGTTCTCCCAAATGTATCCATTGCGGGTAAAGTCGTTCCACCAGTCGTAGTCGCCGGGGATGATATTACCCTGATCGTCGGTCATCCAGGCATCTGGCATACGGTCAGCGAGCTTGAAGGCTGGATCCTGCTGTGTGTAGCCAGACTCCTTTGTCTTAGAGAACTGCCACAGACACTCGTTGTCGAAGTTGAGCATCTCATTGCGGTTCATCGTGTGCATCTTGTGAGTAGGTGTCTGGAAGCTGTAGCTGCTTGAGAAGTTCACCTTGGCTCTTCCCTTGGCACCCTTCTTGGATGTGATGAGCAGCACACCATTGGCAGCCTGGGCACCATAGACGGCTGTGGCGGAAGCATCCTTCAGCACATCAACGCTTTCGATATCAGCAGGGTTGATACTGGAGAGGCTACCTGTATAGATGATACCATCAAGAATCACGAGCACGCTTGTATTACCAGAAATGGTGTTGGCACCACGAATAGAGAGTTCGGGATTGCCGCCTGCAGAACTGGACTGTCCGACGTTAAGTCCGGGGACTGTACCCTGCAGCGACTGCAGCAGGTTGGTGTTCGGACTCTTCTCGAAAGCCTGGATGTTGGCCCTTGAGACAGCTCCCGTCACGTCACTCTTACGCATGGTTCCGTAACCAACGACCACGACATCGTCGAGCACGTTGTTGTCTTCACTCAATACGACTTTGATCTCGTCGTTGCCTGTCGGGGTAATCTCCTTGGTGACATAGCCGATGTAGGATACCACGATGGTGGCATTCTGCTTGACAGAGATCTGGAAACGGCCGTCCAGGTTGGTGACGGTTCCGTTGGTCGTACCTTTCTCAACGATTGAGGCACCGATGACAGGTTCCTCGTCTGCCGCTGAAATCACAATGCCGCGCAGCACGTTCTGTGCAAGCGCACCAACTACACTCAGCAAGAGCATGGGTAGTAGCAGAAATAATCTTTTTCTCATTGTCAGTTGTTTAAATTGGATAATGTGAATTGAAAAATATTTTCTGGCTGCAAAGATATATAAAAACAAGGTATGTATATGCTGAAAATCGTTGCATAGGAATTGGATTTTGTTGCAGTATGACTCAAACATGTACTTTGCAATACGTCGCAAAATGCATGTTACAAATGATAAAGTGCGAGGCTACTGGGCCTGATTGTCAGCATAGTCGGAAGGTGACATGCCGAAGTAGTTCTTGAAAACAGTGGAGAAGTGGGTCTGATCGCAGAATCCGACGCTGTAGGCGACCTGACTGACATTCACTTTTCCTTCCTTGATGAGTCGGGCTGCCTGTTCCATGCGCAGGTTGCGCAGGAATTTACCTGTCGGGATGCCTGTCATTTCCTTCATCTTCCGATGTAGCTGGGCTCGGCTAAGTCCTACGTCAGCGGCGAGCTGGTCAACATTGAACTCCGGGTCCGACAGTCTGGCATTGACTGACTTCATGATGCGCTCCATCAGCACATCGTTGTTGCTCTTCACCTTAATGTTTTCTATCCGTTCGTTCTGCGAGGATGCACCGCTGAACTTGCCGCGGAGTCGGCGTACGTTGTCAATGAGGTTGTCGATCTGGATATGCAGCTCTTCCATGTTGAAGGGCTTGGCGATATAGGCATCGGCACCCTTCTTCAGACCTTCGAGTTTGTCGCTGATTTCCGACTTTGAGGTGAGCAGTATTACGGGCAGGTCGCTGGTGTTGGGGTTGCCCTTGATCTGCTTGAGTAGGGAGATACCGTCCATCTCCGGCATCATCACATCGCTGATGACAATGTCGTATGGCCGGGAGAGCAGTTCCTTCATGGCCTCCTTGCCATTGGGACAATGGGAGAAATGGTAGCGGCTTCCCAGTTCCCCGATGATGTAGTCGGCTATCTCTGTATCGTCATCTACAATCAGGATGTTTGTATCGCTGTAAGTATGCCTGCCGTTGTTTTCCGACAGTACATGCCGTGCCGGACTGTCTGTAAGGATCTGTTCTGGTTTCAGGTGCTTGTTGCCTAGCGGGATGGCGACGGTAAACGAAGTGCCGCTTTGCCCGTCTGTGCGGTGGTGGGCCTTGATCTTTCCTCCGTGAAGCTCCACTATCGAGCGGCTCAGGTTAAGGCCGATACCAGTGCCCTGCATGCCGATGGCAGCATCGTTCCTACCTTGATAGAAACGGTCGAAGAGATGGTTCATGTCCTCGTCCTTGATGCCGATACCGTTGTCGGTTACCTCGATTTCCATGCGGTTATCATGTTCTCTGACAGACACGATAACCTCCCCACCGTCGAAGGTGTACTTGAAGGCATTGGAGAGTAGGTTGGAGATGACCTTGTCGAAATTCGTCCTATCTATCCATGCCATCAGGTAGTCCTTGTCGTGCTCCAGTGTGAAGGTGATGCCGCGCTGGGTGGCGCTATACTGATAAAGTTTACAGATGCTGCTGACGAAGCCCACCATCTCAGTCTCCCTGCAATGGAGCTGCATCTGCTTCTTGTCAACCTTCCGTTCGTCGAGGATCTGGTTGACCAGCAGCACCAGGCGCTGTGCATTACGGTCAATGGTGTCGAGGTAGGATTTGCTTTTTTCGTCGTTGACCGTATCCTTGAGCTTTGCCAACGGACCCAGGATCAGTGTGAGCGGGGAACGGATGTCGTGGGTGGCGTTCATAAGGAACTTCATCTTCTCGTCGTCTAGCTCCATCCGTTTCATATAGGTATAATATCTGATGGCTGCAACAATTAGGGCTGCCACAAAGAGTGCATAGCAGCAATAGGCTAGCGGGCTGATGTACCAAGGCGACTGGACGACAATCGTCACCGCTGCATTTTCGGCTGAGTAATGGCCTCCATATTTTGCCCTTACCTCTAAGTTGTACGTGCCTGGCCGCACGCGATTGAACGTGAAGGTATTGTTCTCATTGATGTTTGGTTGCCAGTCGCTTCCGTTCAGACGGTACTCATAAGAGACGTTCTCCGCGCCCTTGTAGTCGAGCAGGGAGAAGCTGATGGTGAAGGAGTTCTCCTCGTATGGGATTGTGATGCGCTCGCTCTGGGGAGATGCCCAGTGCCCGTTGACGTTGATGTCTGTAACGTACACCTTCCCAATCTCCTTGAGGCTGTTCTTGATGTCGCGCGGATAGAACAGCGTAACCCCGTCGTTGATGCCAAATCCGATCAGTCCGTCCTTGCCATGCAGAGAAAGGGCGTTGGCATACTCGGTGGTTGCCTGGCCGTTCCCTGTATTGTAGGCTATCAGCTCCTTTTCGCTGGCATCGTATTGCCAGAGGCCTATCGGGGTGCTGATCCAGAGGTTGTCATCCTCATCGCATACTATGCTGCAGATTCTTGTGTCGCAGAGCGCCTTGGCATACGGGTGGGGGAAGACCTTGCGCTGCTGGCGGTCGTAGATGTATATGCCGGCCAGTGTCCCAATGATGATGTTGCCCTTGGCATTCTCACAGACCGTAACGCTGGCAATCGTGTCGAGCAGCGCCTCCCATCCATAGCTGTTGAAACTATCGTTGTTCAGATTCAAGCAGGAGAGTCCCCGTGCCGTCGGTATCCACAAGTCGCCCCGGCTGTCGATGATCATGCCGTTTACCCAGTTGTTGCATAGCCGGCCCTTGTTTCCGTTGGTGTGTGTGTCATATTGCCGGGCTTCGCCGGTGGTCTTGTCATATCTTACAAATCCTTTACCGAATTCTGAAATGAACAACCATCTGTCGGTCTCGGCTATTGCGTTGACCCACTCTGAAGAAGCCCAGACCAATTGTGCGCTTCCCGATAGAGGGTCGTATCTATAGAGCCCTTTCTCAGCCCCGAGCCAGAATGTGCCGTCTTTGCCCTGACAGATGAGGCTGGCCCCCCGGGGTGCCGACGCGGCGGCAGAAACCTCGCCTTTGCCGTTGAAGCGATAGAGCCCCTTGTTCCATACTGTACACCAGATACGTCCGTTGTCGTCTATCGCCATCGAGGATATCTGGGCATTGCTTAATGAGCCGTTCAGTGGTGAGAAAGTCCAGCTGCGGAATGCATTCTGCTGATGGTTAAGCAGTACCACACCTTTTCTGAAACAGCCTGTCCACACGTTTCCGGAACGGTCCTCCATCAAAGCGGTCGTCGATGACTCGGAAAGCTGGAAGAATTTGTCGGAGAAGTCTATTGACTGCGGCGCTGACTGACCCTTGGGGAATGTATAAACGCCATTCCCGGTGGTGCCTATGTAGAGACAACCTTGCTTGCTGAGCATGGCTGACGACATGTCCACCTCGCCTACTATGCTTTCCGTAGAGAGACCAGCGTCTTTCCAAATCTCATCTGTCTTCTCGAAACGCATGATTCGCTTTGGAAAAACGGCCAGGAGCCTGTTGCTGCTATCGGTTAGGAATTGTTGCAGTGGTCCCAAGGAAAGTGAGAACTTTTTGGCCTTAGTAGCCTGCCCGTTCTGATAGTCGATTCTATAGAAGTCATCAAATCTTCCCTTACACCACAGATATCCGTCGCTGTCCTCGAAGAGACGGCTAAGGAAATTGTCCTTTACCAACTGCATCAGCCTGCTTTCCGCCACGATCTTGTCAGATCCCTTTCTGACAACGAAGACACCAGTGCCGGCAGTGCCGATGAGAATGTCGCCTCGCTTTGATTCCATAATGCTGTTGACGCGTGGATGGATATTGCCGGGGAAAGGTATCTGGACGAAGCGGTTTCGGGTGAAATCATACTTAGAGATGGCATTCCCCGTGCCGACCCATAAGTGGCCTTCGCTGTCGCAGAACAGAGAGCATACATCGTTCTGCGGCAGCGACCCGGTATCGCTGCTATTGTGTCGGTAGCTATAGAAACGATAGCCGTCGAATCGGTTCAGCCCATAGGTGGTGCCTATCCAGATATAGCCGTACTGATCTTGACAGAGACAAGTGACATCGCTGCTCGACATCAGGCTGCCTGGATACAGGATACCACTTGTGCGCGCATATCCTAACATTGACATAAATGTCAAGAGGATTAAGATGCAATTTCTCTGTTTGATAGCTCTCATGGGAATGTTTAAAATTGCCTAAAGCTGCCTACTTCCTGAACAGCTGACGGATAAACTCGCGGAGACCTCTGCGCCAGGTAAGCCATTCGTGGTCGGTGCCTGTCGATTCGTAATAGTGGGCGTTGATACCCATGTCGTTGAGGCTCTTGACGAGTTTCTCGGTGCCGAACATCTTGTCCATGCCTTCCGTGCCGCTCATCATGAAGAGATAGTGAATCTGCTTATTGAACTTGCCGGCATCGGTGAACACGCCATTGTAAGCAGTCTTCGGGTCGAGACCGAAGATGGCGCCACTGAAAGTGCCCATATATGAGAAGAGGTCCATGTGTTGCAGTACGAGGTCGAAGGTCTGGTGTCCGCCCCACGACAGACCTGCCATCGCACGATGGTCACGGTCTGTCAGTGTGCGGAACTTACGGTCTATAGTTGATATTAAGTCTTGTGTCATTACTTTGTAGAATGAGTTGCCGTACTCGCTGAAGCCCTGACGGTTATCCCCACCCTTGAACGGAGCCTTGATGTCGCCGCTTTCCATCACGACAATCATCGGCACGGCTTCACCAGAGGCAATGGCGTTGTCCATAATGTGCTGCATGTGGCCCTGACGACTCCATCCTGTCTCGTCTTCACCCATACCATGCTGCAGATAGAGCACAGGGTAGCGCTTCTTGGCATTCTGTTTCAGTTCGTACTCAGCGGGGGTATAGACCATGGCGTGACGCCACTCCTGGGTTGATTCGGCGTAATAGTAGAGTGAGCGCACTTGTCCTTGTGCGACACCCTGCTGCGGACGGTAGTAGTCGCCCTCCGTTCCCTCAGGTATCTCAATACCTCCAGCCTGACGGTTGCAGCCGAAGAAGGTCTCTGTGGCAGGATCGATGAAGTTCACGCCACCGATATTCATGAAATAATAGTGGAATCCTGGTACCAGCGGATCAGTGACGGCACACCATATACCTTGCTCGTCGCGACGCATATTGTATTTCTTGCCACAGATGTCCACAATGGCGCTATTAGCTGACGGTGCGTTAAGACGGAAATAGGCACGGCCTTCTTGATCGATTTTCGGGAATCCATTGCCTGGAATCGTCGTTTCTGCTATGAAGGCGTCTTCTGGAACGTCGAATGGCTTCTTTACCTGATAGCCCAACAGTTCCAGCATACGTTCACCATAGCGGGTTCCGAGTTCACGATAGCCTGGGGCATCGAAGTGCAGACGATCAGGACCATTACTACAACCCGTAGAAGAAATGACCTGAGCGGTATGTAGTGTCTTGGGGAGTTCGTCGATTTGCTTGTTCATGGCGATGCATTGTCCTTGTCCGTCGGCCTGCACTACCTCTCCAGCAAGCAGAGGCACCTCTTCGGGCTTCAACTGTAGGTCGCCGAGAAGGTTGTCATATACCTGTTGTACCATCGAGGCCCATTTGGGGTCGCCCGTGTTTGATTCGCCCTGGTGCAACAGCACACCTTTGATGACACCGTCTTTTTGTGCTTTCTTAGCCAGTGTCACCAGCCTTTCGTAAGGATTGTCATTGTAGGCTTTCAGCATGGGGATCATCCAGCCAGGAGCGCGCTTGACATAGTTCTTGATGGAGTCAGGCAGGAAACCTTGGATGTGGATTCCGCCGATGGCAACGTGAATCACACCGACACGAATCGAATCAGGCAAGGTCTTGATCATGGTGCGTCCGAACCAGTCTGCGGGGGTCAGTCCCGTATTGGGACGGCAGAGTGGGGCAGAAGCCTCGCACCATTCACCCATTTTGCGACCCCGCTGTGGGTCGTCGACGGCAGGCATCAGCAGGAATCGCGGTCCAGGACTGGCGATGTCCTGTGCCTCTGGTCTTGCGGCACCTTCCATGTTCGACTGTCCGAAACAGAGGAAGATATAGAAATTCTGGTCAGGTTTTTGGGCATTTGCCGTCAAGGCAAATGCACTCATCAGGATGGTTGTAATTAAAGTTTTCATTGCAAATTCAGGTTTTGGGAAAAAAATTTCGCTGCAAAGGTACGCAATTGCCCCGAAAATGTCTTTCTGATATGTTACGTATAATTTGGGAATTGTATCAATTGTAGGAAATATTCAAAAAAGTTTGGTTTGATATTCTTTTTTTGTTATCTTTGCGGCATATTTATTAACTGAACAATGATTGATATGAGAAAAGCTGGACTTTGGACCATTGTCGTAGTAACGATGATAATCGCCATTGCGTGTGGCAAGCAGAATCAGAGCGGAGATGGTGATGAACTGATGGAACGTGCCTATAAGTCACGAGACTATAGTGGACTCGTCAGACAAGCGGATAGCTTGGAAAGCATTGGCCAACTCTCGCAAGCAAAAGCTTATTATTGGCGCGGCTATGCCTGCGACCGTCAGAAAAAGTTGCGGATGGCTGAATTCTACTGGCAGACTTCCCTGCGGGCGGCCGCCGACACCAAGGACTATGACACGTATGCCAAGACTGCAAGTAGGTTGGCAAACTTACTTGTCGTGCGAGGTGACTATGAGGGCGCACTTAAGATGGCTGTTCCTGTGGCTGAAAAACTGGAGGCTATACAGTGTGACACGACCAGTGACTATGTGAACCTGCTGATCTATATCGGTTGTTCTCAGGCTGGTATCGGAAAGACTGGCGAGGCAACATTAGATGGCTTCGATCGAGCCTATCAGAAACATCTGGATAATATCCAGAAGAATCGTGATGATGCATCTTATAAGGATGCGATTGCAGGACTTATCAATATGTCAGTAGCATGTAATACGACGAAACATTATCAGGAGGCCCTGAAATGGACAGGACATTTCGGTGAGCTGCTCAGTGAATATGAACAGCGTCCGGAGGCTGGAAAGGATTACCTTGACAAGCAGCTGGCACGTTTCCATATCTACCAGGCGCAGGCCTATGAGGGCCTTGAAAAGCCGGAAGATGCCAACAAGGCTTATGAGGCTTTCCTTACCACGCAGTTCAGCAAGACTTCTGAGGGACGTATTCTGGCTAATGACTACCTGGTGGCTGCCCAGCGATGGGATGAGGCTGCTGACAACTATCGGAGTCTCGATGCCCATCTTGGAAATCAGCAAGGTGGAGGTTATACTATCGACAATATCAAGAATATGGTGTTACCGAAATACCAGGCCAACCTCTTGGCAGGCCGCAGAGATTCTGCGCTGGCTGTCAGCCGTGTCATCTGCGACTCGTTGCCGATAGCCTTTGGCTTGGCAGATCGTCTTGATGCTGAAGAGCAGGCTGTGGTCTTGAAGAAGGTTGAAGAACTGGGCGAAAGCGAAGCTAAGGCCTCACAACAGCGCTATTATCTGATGTTTGGCTTCGTTGCACTGTTGTTCCTGGCCTTCTTGTATGTTGGCTTTATGCGAGGCAGGGCTGGTTACAGACTGAAACGCTCCCACGAGAATCTGAAGACGGCCTATGAGCAGTTGGAGGAGGCCACCTCCGTTAAGGAACGTGGAGAGACAGAGCAGCGCATTGCTACTGCTATTCGTCGTTCTATCATGCCTGAAGAACAGGCTCCGCGCAAGCTTCAGACCGTGTTCTCACAGTTGGAGCCTGGGCAGATGACTGGCAGTGACCTCTGTGAGACTCAGATACATGGTGAACATCTTTTCTTCTGCATCGGCAACACGGTAGGTGATGGTGTGCAGAATGCCGTTACGATGGCAATGGCTGGTGCCCAGTTCCGTTCATTGGCGGTGCTGGGAATGTCGCCTGAAAAGATGATGGCGGCTATCAACTCTGCCATGAGTCAGTATGAGGACCGACGACTGAAACTCTTTGTGGGTGAACTAAACCTGCAGACAGGACAATTGGTTTACTGTAATGCAGGCCTGAATATCCCGTTGCTGATGGATATGGAGGTGAGTCAGGTTCCATGCGAGACGGGCAAGATGGTGGGAGAACAAGCAGACACGCTCTATACCGCTCAGGAGACGACTCTCACCCGTGGTCAGTTGTTTTTCCTTTTCACGGATGGTATGTCATCGGCAGAAAATGCGACAGGAAAGCCGTTTGGAGAGAAAGCCTTGCGGGGTGCAGCACTTCAGGCCTTCAAACTTGACCCGACACCAGAGGGCTTTGCTGGGCACATGATAAAAGCTGTGCGCAGCTATACAGCCGGCGCACAGCAGAAGAATGATATGACCATGCTCGTCGTGACTATCTGATAGCATAGAGATAGCCCAGCAGGGCCATCTTACCACGCATCGTCTCTCGTGGGGTGAATTCTCCGTTCACCCAGAAATAACGTTGATTGAAATACGACTCCTGACGAGGCCAACCGCCATCCTTCCATGAAGGATACATGCGGTCTGTCAAGATTCTGGCATCGCCGCCATTATGGCCTGGCGACCAAGTCTCTGTGCCATTGAAGGGCGTCTGTCCCGGATGGGTTTCAGGTTCACCGTCATTGCGACCTGTGGAGTAACAGTCAGTAATATGACGTTCGCCCAATCCTGTCATTTCTACGATGTTGCCGGGATTGCGGCCCAGTGCCCAACCTGCCTCCGTGTACATCACGTGTTCCAGTTCCTTCTTGCGCGCCTTGGTGTCAGCAATATAGTGGGCGAGCATCACGAGTTGCAGGTTCTGAGAAACCTGCCAGCGGCTGTCGTTAGCGCTACGGCGTGAGGGACGCTGAGCCATGTGGCAGATG
>DEWO01000077.1:4921-9523 GCA_002363695.1 Prevotella sp. UBA3208 | reverse complement strand
TGAGCACGGTCTCCTTGCCGTCCGGAGTCACCAGTGTGGTCCAGGCGCCGGGGACGGGCGACAGTCCGCGCACGAAGTCGTAGACCTGCTTGGCACTCTTCGACCAGTCTATCTCGCAGGTCTCCTTGAATATCTTGGGGGCGGGCTTCAATGAGTTGACAGTTTCCTCCTGGGCAATCGTGTGGGGACGGCCGTCGGCTGCGACGATGGCGTCCAGAGTCTCTAAGCAGAGCTGGGCCCCGAGGTGCATCAGCCCGTCGTAGACATACTCGACATCGGCATTGTCGGGAATGGCGAAGGGCTTTTTCAGGATGATGCGGCCGGTGTCGATGTCGTGGTCCAGGAAGAAGGTGGTGACACCGGTCTGGGTCTCGCCGTTGATGACGGCCCAGTTGATGGGTGCCGCGCCGCGATACTGGGGCAGCAGGGCGGCATGGACGTTGAAGGTGCCGTACTCGGGCATGGCCCACACCACTTCGGGCAGCATACGGAAGGCCACCACCACTTGCAGGTTGGCATGGTACGAGCGCAGCTGCTCGACGAACTCCGGGTCTTTCATCTTCTCGGGCTGCAGCACGGGCAGGTTGTGCGCCACGGCGTACTGCTTGACGGCCGAGGGTTGCAGCACGCTGCCGTGCCGGCCGACGGGTTTGTCGGGCTGGGTCACGACAGCCACGACGTCATACTGGTTCTCGACCAGTGCCCGCAGCGTCTCCACCGCAAACTCCGGCGTCCCCATGAATACTATTCTAAGGTCTTTTTTCTGCATGGTGTTGTTTCGATGTTTTTTCGTTGTTTTCGATATTTCGACGTTTCGATGTTTCGGGAAATCAGTCTTGGCTGAAGTCGTGGACCATCTTGCGGTACATGTCGTACATTCGCTTGCGCGAGACGTAGCCCTTCAGGTGGCGGTTCTGGTCGAGCACGGGCAGCCAGTCGGCCTGCGTGCGCTCAAAGGTCTTCATCACCTCGTTCATGGGGGTATCGTCCCTCAGCGTGGCGTCGGGCTGCACCATCAGCTGCGAGGCCGTGAAGTGGTGGTACAGCTCGGTGCGGAACACGACGTGGCGTATCTTCAGGATGTTGATTTCGCCCAGCAGCGTGCCGGCGGCGTCGGTCACGGGCAGCACCGAGCTGCGTGTGCGGCTGATTTTGTGCACCATGTGTCCCAGCTCCATGTCGGGGTCGACGGCCTGATAGTCGCGGTCGATGACCGAGTCGAGACTCATCAGCGTCAGCACGGCATGGTCGGTGTGGTGGGTGACCAGCCGTCCCTGCCGGGCCAGCCGCATACCGTAGATGCTGTGGGGCTCGAAGATGATGATGGTCAGATAGCTGGCCACCGAGACTATCATCAGCGGCATGAACAGGTTGTAGCCGCTGGTAATCTCGGCTATGAGGAAGATGCCCGTCAGCGGGGCGTGCATGACGCCGGACATGACACCGGCCATGCCCAGCAGGGCGAAGTTCTTCTCGGGCACGTAGACGCCCACCTGGTAGATGTTCCACAGGCGGGAGAAGAGGAAGCCCGCGAAGCACCCGATGAACAGCGAGGGTGCGAACGTACCGCCGCAACCGCCGCCGCCGTTGGTGGCCGACGTGGCGAAGACCTTGGTCAGCAGCACCAGCGCGATATATAATATAAGGTATTCGGAGTGGCCGTAGAACAGCGACCCGTCCAGTATCTGGTCCCAGTCGGCCTCCGTCTTACCATTCAGCAACAGATTGATGCTCTTATATCCCTCGCCATATAGCGAAGGGAACAGGAAGATAAGTGTACTCAGGATGAGTCCGCCAATGACGAGCTTGACGTATGGCTTGTCCTTGAACCGCGCGAACATGTCCTCGCAGGCGTTCATGGTACGGATGAAGTACAGCGACACCAGCCCGCACGCTATGCCTAACAGGATGCACGCCGGCACGCGCTCGACCGTCCAGACCGAGTCCAGGTGGAACGTGAACAGCGCCGCGTCGCCGCGCAGAATGTACGTCACGCACGTCGCCGTGACGCACGACACCAGAATGGGCAGCAGCGACGCCATGGTCAGGTCTATCATCAGCACCTCCAGCGTGAACACCAGTCCGGCTATCGGGGCCTTGAAGATGCCGGCGATGGCTCCCGCCGCACCGCAGCCCACCAGCGTCATCAGCGTCTTGTTGTCCAGCCGGAACAGCCGACCCAGGTTCGACCCGATGGCCGACCCCGTCAGCACTATCGGCGCCTCGGCTCCCACCGAGCCGCCGAAGCCGATGGTGATGGCCGACGCAATGACCGACGACCACGTGTTGTGCGCCTTCAGCCGCGAACGGTTCGACGATATGGCGTAGAGTATGCGCGTGATGCCGTGCGAGATGTTGTCCTTCACCACGTAGCGCACGAAGAGCGATGTCAGGTAGATGCCGATGACGGGGTACACCAGGTAGAGCCAGTTGTACGATTCGGCCTCGAAGTGCCCCGTCAGCAGTGCCACTATCTGGTTGATGAGCCCGTGCAGCACCTCAGCCGCCACCGCCGCCAGCACGCCCACCACGAACGCCAGCAACAGGAGGAACATCTTGTCGCTCACGTGCTCCGTGCGCCACCGGTGCACCCGCACCAGCCACGCGGGATAACCCGTTTCGTTGATACTGTTTTCCATTTGGGGCACAAAGTTAGTGCAAATCGAGCGAAAAACCAAATTTATTTGAGGTTTTCCGAGATGCAGCCTAACTTGACCAAGGGTCAGAGTTAGGAATAATCGAGCGAAAAACCAAAGAATATTTAAAAAAACACAGATTTAAAGAATTAAAAGAACAGCGAGGGGAGGTGCCGCGACGCAGGGCGTCAGGCACCTCCCCTTTCTAAATAATGAAATATACAAACTGGCGCGCTGTCACAGCGGGCATTTCCTCTCTTATCACTCGTCCGAGTTGCTTCCTCCGTCCGGGTCAGGGTTGGTCGAACCGCCGCCGCCCTGCGACGGGTCGGTCGTTGTTCCGGGGTCGGTCGTCGTGCCCGGGTCTTCCTCCTCGGTCTCCTGGTCGCTCGCCTTCGCCCACACCAACTGGGCACCCTTCACGGCAGCCTCCACGTCGCTGCCGGCACGGAAGTACAGCGACGGCTTCACGTCGGCCAGCCGCATGTCCTCCTCCTTCTCGTACCACCCGCTCGAGCAGCTCGGGTAAATCTTGCCCAGCGGCCCCAGGTCCACGATGTAGCCCTGCTTCAGCATCTCCGTCACCGAGTCCAGACACAGCTCGAACGCCATCCGCAGCTCAGCCTTGTGCATCGTCGTGTTGCGGCCCGCATCCTTCACGATGTCGTCAAACTCCGCCGTGCCGTTGGTTTGTACTCGGGTCGTAAAAGTACGAACTTTTGCGCTAACAAAAAAAGGAAAACGAAAAAAATGTTAAAAGCGTTGAAAAAGTTTCACTTTTAACATAAAAGCCCCCACCCGCCACAAAAAAAAACTCCGCCGCGACGCCCGCTCAAAGCGGAACCTCCCGGCGGAAAAGTTTTACACCTTATTATATATATAAGGGGGGAGGACCTCGGCCCTCCCCCAGAGTGAGATTACTTGCGGATGATGGTCACCTCGCCGTTCTGGCGCAGGCGGATGATGCTGCTGGGCTGGTGCGGCTTGTGCTCCTGGCGGCGCGACCAGCAGACATAGTCCACGGCGTCCAGCAGCTCGGGGGCTATGTCGCAGTAGTTCTGGGCCGCGGGCTGGCCGCTGATGTTGGCCGAGGTGGAGACCAGCGCCTTCTGGAACCGGTAGCACAGCTCGCGCGAGAAGGGCTCGCCGGTGATGCGCAGGGCTATAGACCCGTCGTCGGCAATGAGGTTCGGCGCCAGGTTGACGGCGCCGTCCAGGATGATGGTCGTCGGCTTGGCGTCGCTGTCCTTCAGGCTGTCTATGAGCTGCCACGCCACGTCCGGCACCTGGCGCACGTAGCGCTGAAGACGGGCGTCGCTGTCAACCAGACAGATGAGCGCCTTCGAGTCGTCGCGCTGCTTGATGTCGTACACTCGTTTCACGGCTTCCTCGTTGGTGGCATCACAGCCGATGCCCCACACCGTGTCCGTCGGGTAGAGTATCACCCCACCCCGCCGCAGTACTTCGACGGCTTTACGTATATCTTCTTCTCTTGTCATACTTGAAACCTGAAACTTGAAACCTGAAACCTAAAACTCTGAGGTGAAATGGAACTTGATATGCTTGAAGTCTTCCTGCGCCATCGAGAGCACGTAGCCCGAGTCGGCCAGAAAGACGTCGCGGCCTTCCTTGTCCTTGGCCATGTACTGGTACTTGCGCTTCTTGAAGTTCTCCAGCTCCTGGTCGTCGTCGCTCTCTATCCAGCAGGCTTTATACAGGTGGACGGGCTCCCAGCGGCAACGGGCGTTGTACTCGTTCTCCAGACGATACTGGATGACCTCGAACTGCAGCTGGCCGACGGTACCGATAATCTTGCGGCCGTTGAACTGGTTGACGAACAACTGGGCGACGCCTTCGTCCATGAGCTGGTCGATGCCCTTCTGCAACTGCTTCGACTTCATCGGGTCGTCGTTCTCGATGTACTTGAACAGTTCCGGCGAGAACGACGGCAGTCCGCGGAAGTGCA
>DEWO01000077.1:0-4739 GCA_002363695.1 Prevotella sp. UBA3208 | reverse complement strand
GGGCTGGAGAAGCGCAGCGTCTTGCCCTGACGGACGTGCAGATAGGGCTGGTTGCGCTGGAACTTGCCGCTGCACACCTTGCAGAAGGCGATGCACGAGCGGTGGTTGGGGTCGATATTGGCCGTAATCTTGAAGATGAAGCCGGTAAACTTCGGCTCCTCGGGCTGCACCATGCGCTCCTCGGCCTTGGTAGGCTTCGGGCTGGGAGCAATCTCGACGAAGCAGTTCAGCAGTTCCTGCACGCCGAAGTTGTTCAGCGCCGAGCCGAAGAAGACGGGAGCCACCTCGGCCGAGCGGTACGTATCGACCTCAAAGTCGGGATAGACGCCGCTGACCAGCTCCAGGTCTTCGCGCAGCTTGGCGGCATCCTGCTCGCCTACTCGCTGGTCCAGCTCCTCGCTGTCAATGTCTACTTCCACCTTCTCCGTCACGCGCTGCTTGTCGGGCGTGAAGAGGTCGAGCTTCTGCTCGTAGATATTATAGACGCCCTTGAACTTGGCACCCTGGTTGATGGGCCACGACAGGGGGCGGACCTTGATTTCCAGTTCCTTCTCCAGCTCGTCCAGCAGGTCGAACGGGTCGCGGCCCTCGCGGTCCATCTTGTTGATGAAGATGATGACGGGAGTATTCCTCATGCGGCACACCGACATCAGTTTGCGGGTCTGCGTCTCCACACCCTTGGCTCCGTCCACCACGATGATGGCCGAGTCGACAGCGGTCAGCGTGCGGTAGGTATCCTCGGCAAAGTCCTGGTGACCCGGGGTGTCGAGGATGTTGACCTTGTATTCCACGCCGGAACCCTCGGGGCTGTAGTCGAACTCCATGACCGAGGTCGAGACGGAGATACCGCGCTGCTTCTCGATGTCCATCCAGTCCGACGTAGCGGTCTTCTTAATCTTGTTGTTCTTGACGGCGCCGGCCACCTGAATCTGTCCGCCAAACAGCAGGAACTTCTCAGTCAGTGTAGTCTTACCGGCATCAGGGTGCGAGATAATCGCAAAGGTTCTTCTACGTTCTATTTCTTGATTCATATAATCTTTCTATTGTGTTTTTTTTGATTGTCATGTCATCTTGATGCACATCTTCGTCAGGTCGTCGCTGGGTTCGGCCTCGCCCACAAAGTCTTCCACGGCCTTGTGGATGGTCTCCGAAGTCTGACGAGCACTGCCCAAGTCGTGCTGCAACAAGGCCTGCAGACGCTTGTCGCCGAACTGTTCTTTCCTGCTGTTCTCTGCTTCGCTGATGCCGTCAGTATAGACAAAGAGGGTCTTTCCGTGCATATTATCCACTTCCTCTCCCTCAAACACCAAGTCTTCCCAGAGACCGATGGGAGCGTTTGGTTCCACCTCCATATACTGTCCGTCGAGCAGCGGCGGATTATGACCTGCGTTGCAGAACTCCATGTGACCCGACTTCAGGTTGATCAGTCCGATGAACATCGTGACAAACATACCCTGGTCGTTGTTCTCGGCCAGCGCATGGTTCAGTCGGGTGGCTATCATTTCCGGCGTCAAATGTCCGTCCACCAGCGTACGGAACATACGTGTCACCTCAGCCATTAACAAGGCTGCCGGAACCCCCTTGCCGCTGACGTCGCCAACACAGAAGTACAGCTCGTCGCCGAGCAGGGCATAACCATACAAATCGCCACCCACCTCCTTGGCCGGAGTCATCATGGCATAGAGATCTATATCCTTACGCTTGGGGAACACATGGGGCAGCATACGCCGCTGGATATCACGGGCAATGCGCAGTTCGCTCTCAATGCGTTCCTTTGCCTTGGTGGTCACCTCCAACTGGTCGTAAGCCTGCTGCAGCTGACGGTTCACCTGCTCCAGATGCTTCATATGCTTGCTGCGCCGATAGGCAATGAATGTCAGGAATCCGATGACTATCAAGGCGATGACCGCGCCCAGAATCAGCAACAGACGATCTTTGGCCAACTGCTGCTCCTTGACTTCGTTCTCGGCATAGGTAAGAGAGAGCTCCGTATCAAACTCGGTCATTTGTGCCCGGGCCTCCGACGACTCCACAGAGTCAAGCACCTCGCGGGCACGTTTCTGCCAGTAGAGTGCCTGTTTCAAATCACCTATCTGCTCATAGATAGCAGCCTTCTGGGTACACTTGTTCTGCAGGTGTATCAGTTTGTCCGTGCGTTGCAGGGCCAGTTGCCACTGCTTGCGATTCTTGGCCAGATAGACATTGATAAGCTCGCCGAACAATCCACCCTGTCCGCCATATTGTGTTATCAGTTGGGCACGTTCCTTGTAAGCATCTTCAAAACCCAGACTGTCGCCCTGATTGTAGCGCACCAGACACTTGTAGCTCCAAGCCGTAATCAGGTTCATGGGTATCGCCCTTGGCTCGTCGAGTGCCTTGCGGGCATTCTTGGCCACCTCTTCATAGTCCTTCTTGCGCAAGGCTATCTCGCAAAGTCCCAGATAGCAGGGCGCTGCACTCTCCTCCGGCAGATATTTCTGCTTCAGTTCCAAAGCCTGTCGGAAACTCTTCGCGGCCATGTCGTCGTTGCCCGACATCTCGCGGATAGAGCCTAAGGTGAAGGTGGCGAAATACATGCCAACATTGCTCTGATTTTCCTTGGCCTGCTGGAAGATGCCGTGGGCCAGGGCCACGCCCTTCGTGCGGTCGACGAATTCGAACATATAGATAGCTTCGTAACTGCAGGCGCGATAATAGGTTTCCTGATAGTCAGAAAACTCGGTGGCATCTTTCACCTTCTCGACCGTCTCGAAATACTTGTCTGTCTCTCGTACACTGTAATAGTGATAAGCCTCGTCAGTCAGTTTCTGCAACTTGGGAGGCAGCGTTTCTTCTGCCCTGACTGTCGTCACCCCTATCAGCAGTAACAGCAGCAACAATACTTTTTTGTATTCTGCTTTCTTCATATCGTAGCTTCGTCAGTCAATTTTGCAATACACTCTGCCAGTGATTCTTCCCAATAAGGTACCTCGATGCCGTAGGTCTGTTTCAGTTTCGTCTTGTCGAGCACGGAATAGTGCGGACGATGAGCCGGCGTCGGATACTCGCTGGTATGCAACGGACGGACATGACACGTGGTGATGCCTGCCAGACGATGGATGGCTTTGGTAAAGTCGTACCATGAGATGACACCTTCATTCGAGAAATGATAGACACCGGGCTGGATGCCCTTCTCGATGGCGGTCATGATGACGCGGGCCAAGTCGCGGGCATAGGTCGGCGTCCCCACCTGGTCGAAGATAACACCTAATTCAGGCTTCTCCTTACCCAAGCGAATCATGGTCTTCACAAAGTTGTTGCCAAACGTGGAGTAGAGCCATGCCGTGCGGATAATCATCGTACGCTTGCAGAACTTCGACACACCCAGCTCGCCAGCCAGTTTGGTTGAACCATAGACGCTGTCCGGACAGGGCGAATCGGTCTCCACGTACGGAGTGTACTTGGTGCCGTTAAAGACATAGTCGGTCGAAATCTGAATGAGCCAGCCACCGCGCTTCTCGACAGCAGCAGCCAGATATGACGGAGCAACGGTATTCAGCGTGGTGCACTGTTCCTTGTTCTCCTCGGCTTTGTCGACAGCCGTGTAGGCGGCACAATTGACAATGCCGTCTATCTGGTGCTGAGCCACAAACTGCTCGACAGCCAACTGGTTGGTAATGTCCAGCTCCTGCACGTCGGTGTTAAACCACGAATGCCGGGGATATTCTTTCTCCAGCAATTGCATCTCGTTTCCCAATTGGCCGTTACAGCCCGTTACCAGTATATTCATATCACTCAAACTCCAATGGTTCTTGTTTATCTTTCAAATAATAGTCGTTCAGCATCCCTATAAAGGTCGATATCTCCTTGACGGCATGTTGGGTGTTGGCCGTGATTTCCTTTTTCTGCAGCCGCAACAACATGACACCATAGAGCGAATTGAAACACGTCTCAATCTCGTTCTCCTCTTTGTTGGCTCCATGATTGCGCAGCTCCACGATATAGGGCAACACCTTATAATACTCTGCGTTGTAGAATGGGAACTTCGACGACGACAGCAACTGTGCATGCAATTCCTGCAACTGCTGCATCACCACCTTATTGATTTGTAAATGGCCCTGCTCCCGACAACCCTCCGAATTCATCATCCGAATCAGGTTGCCAAACCAGTCGGCCTCCTCTTCTTTCTGCTCGTCGGTATAGTCAAATCGGTCAATATACTCACGGCGTATCCTCGACAGCGAACAGCCAAAGGCACGTATCGTATCCTCCACCTGCCACATATAGAGCAGGTACTCAGCAATATTCGTCTTGCGTAACTCCTGTGCTATAAACATATTCTAAAAAAATCTCAGAAGATTGGTTGTCGTACCCAGCAGCATGATGATGGAGCCCAGAATCACAGCCACACCGATAAACTGATTAATCAGGCGAATGCCATATTCGTCAAACTTAGTGCGTATCTTGTCAATGAGCCAAGTCAGTCCCCACCACCACAACAGGGCTCCACCTACGATGCTGGCAAATCCCACCAGCATCTCAAAAGGATGGTCAGGCAGCACAAAGGCAAACTGTGCGTACATGGCCAAGAACAGGAAGATGATAAGGGGGTTGGAGAATGTCACCAGAAAGGCAGTCCACATATTGTACCACAGCGAACCTTTCTGCGTACCAGACTGGTGCATCTTGCGCATCGGATCAGTCCGATAGGTATAGATTCCGAAACAGAGCAACAGCAGAGAGCCGACTATCTGCAGATA